>JARRNE010000346.1:0-4007 GCA_037385305.1 Chromatiaceae bacterium
AGCTTGGCGTTTCGCAACGGCCTGGTCATTCCCTTGCTGAGCGAGTTTCTCGAATATGCCAAGGGCGACACCGACAACAACAAGCAGGACTGCGAGCAGCGCGCCTTCCACCGCCTGAGCCAACGGCTCAAGGCGCTCTTCCCGCGCCTGCCCATCCTCGTGCTGCTCGATGGGCTCTACGCCAATGGGCCAGTGATGCAGCGCTGCCGGCAATACCACTGGCAGTTCATGATCGTGCTCAAGGACAAAGATCTCCCCAGCGTCTGGGAGGAGTTTGCGTCGCTTCAGCCCTTACAGCCCGAGAACCGCCGCCGACACACCTGGGGCGAGCGCCGCCAGCAATTCGCCTGGGTCAACGCCATCGACTACGAGTTCTCCCAAGCGGGCCGCCAGCATCTGCGCCTGCATGTGGTCGTCTGCGAGGAGACCTGGGAGACAGTCGACGCTGAGGGGCAGATCCGCACCCAGCGCGCCCGCCATGCCTGGCTCTCCAGCCGTCCGCTCACGCACCACAACGTGCATGAACGCTGCAACCTCGGCGCGCGCTATCGCTGGGGCATCGAGGCGGGCTTCCTGGTGGAGAAGCATCAGGGCTACCACTACGAGCACGCCTTTGCCCTGAACTGGAACGCCATGAAGGGCTATCACTACCTCATGCGCATGGCCCACCTGTTCAACACCCTGGCCCGCTTCGCCCGCCACCTCAAGGCCCTCTATGCGCAGCTCGGCGTGCGCGCCACCATCGCCTTCATCCGCCAATCCTGCGCCGCACCCTGGTTAGATCCCGAGCGGGTCCGTGCGCTCCTCAGCCAACCTTTCCAACTCCAGCTCGAATAACCCCGCAGCGTCCATCGCGAACAGGCCTGCCGCCAAGAGGCGGAGGGCTTTCCTTGCGCCGCCTTGTGGCAAACTCCCTCCCGCACCACAGAGACGCCTCCCCAACGTCCTTCTCCGGCCACCAACCGACCGCTTTCCTGGCTCCTGTCTCTGTTCTCCTCTCCCTGTACTCGGCCAGCTACGCAAGAGGGCGGTTCATGCTTCAGGGCTGCCATGCCTTCCCTGGACTTGACATCGATCCCCTTCTGCCACCCTACGACCTACTCACAGTTACCAGAATTAGATCGTGGTCATTCGCGGAAATAAATATCCCCCTCCGAGAGAACGGTACCAAAGAAGTCGCCTGCAGGGTTGCCAGCTGGCAGACCGGGAGCGGCGCCATGCCGGACTGGCCGCGGCGGCCTTCTGTTGCCTGTTGGCGCATCACTTCTCCGGGGCGGTCTGCGGCTCACTCCTGCCGCAGGGTCCCCGGGCGTCCGTGGAACGCCCCGATGACGTCCACGAGCTCGTGCGCCTGATGTGGCGGAACAGGGCCGGCAAATCCGCGTCCGAGGTCTGGATGGCGCGCATGGTGGCGGCCGGCTGCATGGCCTCCGACCACCTGTGGCAGGACCTCGGCCTCTGGTCGCGCAAGGACCTGACGGCGTTGATGTGCCGCAACTTCCCGGGCCTGGCCACCCGCAACGTCCGGGACATGAAGTGGAAGCGCTTCCTGTACAAGCAGCTGTGCGAGGCCGAGGGTATCTACATCTGCCGTGCACCGTCCTGCGAGGTCTGCACCTATTATCCGGTTTGCTTTGGACCCGAGGATTGAGCTCACCGCCCTGCCAGCAGAGGTGGGCGTGGGCAACGAGCTGCGGTCCCGCGCGGCCGGGCGCCTTTATCGCTACGACAGCAAGCGCGTGGATAACTCCAGCGGCTACATCGTCGACACCCTGTCCCAACGCCGATAGGCGCCGGGCGGCGCTGGGCGAAGGCTCAGCCCACCAGCGCGACGCTCTTGACCTGGGCGTAGAGGGGCATGCCCTCGTGCAGGCCCAGCGCCACGCCGGAGCGGCGGGTGATGCGGGCGAGGAGGTTCTGGCCGTCTTCCAAGCCGAGACGGACTATGAGCCGCGCAGGGTCCAGTGCCCGGGTGTCGAGGACGCGGGCGGGGAGGATGTTGAGGATGCTGGTGTCGTGGTGGTCCGTCAGGGACAGGCTGACGTCGCGGGCGTGGACCTGGACGCGTGCGCGCTTGCCGATATCCAGGTCTTGGCGGGGAACGGTGAAGCGCCCGCCGTTGGTGTCGATGTAGGTGAGGTGGAAGGTGTCGTCGTGGCCGGCGACCTGGCCGTCGAGGAAGGCGGAGGCGCTGTCGAACCGGGAGAGCGGCAGGTCGAGACGGGTCATTAGGTCCGCCGCCTCGCCGCTCGCGCGCACCCGGCCGGCTTCCATCAGCACCATGTGGTCGGCCAGGCGGGCGACCTCGTCGGGGTGGTGGGAGACGTAGAGCACTGGCAGGCCCAGCTCGTCGAACATTCGCTCGAGGTAGCGGATGATGACCTCTTTGGAAGCGTGGTCCAGCGCGGAGAGGGGCTCGTCCATCAGCAGCAGGCGGGGGCTGGTGAGCAGGGCCCGGGCGATGGCGACCCGCTGGCGCTCGCCGCCGGAGAGTCGGGCGGTGGCGCGGGCGAGGAGGGGGTGGATACCGAGCAGCTCCACCGCCTCGTCGAAGGCGATGCGCCGCGCGTCGGGCTCCACCAGGCGCCAGCCGAACTCCAGGTTGGCGCGCACCGAGAGGTGGGGGAAGAGACTCGCCTCCTGGAAGACGTAGCCGATAGGGCGGCGGTGGCTAGGCAGAAACCCCGTCGCGTCCTGCCAGGTCTCCCCCTGGATGCGGCAGTGTCCCCGCGCCCGCTCCAGGCCGGCCACGCAGCGCAGTACCGTGGTCTTGCCGGAGCCGGAGTCGCCGAAGAGCGCCGTCACCCCCTGGCCCGGCGCGCTGAAGCGGGCATCGAGCCGGAAGCCGCCCGGTCGCTCCAGGGTCAGCTCAACCTCAAGCGTCACGGCTCTGACCCCACAGGTGGCGCTCCAGCCGGTACATGGCCACCACCACCAGAAAGGAGAACACCAGCATGCCCCCGGCTAGCCAGTGGGCCTGGGTCCACTCCAGGGACTCGACGTGGTCGTAGATGGCCACCGACAGGACCTTGGTCTCCCCGGGGATGTTGCCGCCGATCATGAGAACGACGCCGAACTCGCCCACCGTGTGGGCGAATCCCAGCACCGCCCCGGTGAGCAGCCCCGGGCGCGCCAGGGGCAGGGCGACGGTGAAGAAGCTGCGCAGCGGCGAGGCGCGCAGGCTGGCCGCCACCTCCATCGGCCGGGTGCCCATGGCCTCGAAGGCGTTGCGCACCGACTGCACCACGAAGGGCATGGAGTAGAGCACGGAGCCCAGCACCAGACCAGGGAAGGTGAAGGCGAGGGTGCCGAGCCCCAGTGCCGCCGTGGCGGCACCGATGGGGCCGGTGGGGCTCAGCATCAGAAGCAGGTAGAAGCCGAGCACCGTGGGCGGCAGCACCAGGGGCAGGGCGACCAGGGCACCGATCCACTCGCGGCAGTGGCAGGGGGTACGCGCCAGCCACCAGGCCAGCGGGGTGCCGAGCAGGAGCAGAAGCAGGGTGGTGAGACTGGCCAGCTTCAGGGTCAGCCAGACGGGGGTCCAGTCGAAGGTCACGGTTGCCGGTCGGTCTTTCTCAGGCAGCCTCGGGGAGCGCCGGAATCCTACCGGCGTTCGCGCGCGGCGTCGATAGTGCCGCGCCTGACCTCCAACAGCTTGCCCTGCAGCTGATTTCTCGCGCTGGTGCGCATGGAGTACCTCCGCATGATTTGCTCGAAACCTTCCAGATCCCGCAGGTGCCGCTCGGGAGCCACAACATCCGCTCCAGGCTCGTGTCTTCGGCGATTCGGCGGGGGTCGCGTCCTGCTTCTTCCAGGTGCTCCAGACGGAAGTGGACCGTCCTGTATTCCAGGAAACGGCGGGCGCGCTCGGCGTGGGAGCCGGTGTCGGCGAGGGCGGCGAAGAGGTCTGCATACAGGGCGTGAATGCCGTCGAGCTCCAGGGGGGCCGGGTGGGCTTGGTAGGTCAGGCCACCGAGGATGGCGGCGGGCAGGTTGCAGCGGTTGAG
>JARRNE010000347.1:0-6892 GCA_037385305.1 Chromatiaceae bacterium
CGGCGCGGCCCACAGGTTGCCCACACTCTCGGGCCTCGCGCCCACAACTCCACAGGCACAACAACAAGTTTTTCAATAGGGCGCAAGATGGAGGTCGGCGACGCCCCGGAAAACCCCTCTACCCACACCAAACGTAACAGAGGCTAGATTCTTTTTGTGGAGTGGCTCCGCCAGCGGTTGGAACCAACGGGAACCCGGATGCGTAACACCTGCTTTCCGTTATGCAGCCAGCGGTATTGGAGAGTTTCACCTTGCTGGTCAGTAACCTCGCTGAACGATGAGACGGCAACGTACCTTGCACCGTTGAGGGCGATATCACCGATATCGCCGTGCGGCTCGTTGCTGACGACATCCTTTGCCAGCAAGAATCGTTTCACCGTCGGCGAGGCAATCGACGTCTTCGTCAACCGTAAAAGGCCCTGGTTGCTTCGTCGCGATGACGCGCCGGAGTGGGAGGCAACAGCGCTGGCGTCGGGTTCCGACGCGACGTCGGTCGCTTCCCCGGGTGGTATCGCGGATGCAACTGCGGCCGATGACTTCCGCTCGTGCCCACTCAGCGGCTCTTCTTCGGGGCGGCGTGGCTCCACACCGTTTGGCTCGGAACCAGGCATCCTCGCTGTAACTGCCGGGGCGGCTGCCTGTCCGGCTGCTGATGTCGCTGCGTTCGCGGCCCCGTCTCGTCGTGACGGACCGGCGACGACCATCTCATCCGATATGTGTCGCGTCTGGACCTCAGTTTCAGCCGGACGGTTAGGGGGCTCGAGCAAGGGGGAAATGCCATAGCCAAGCGCCCCGAGCAGCAGGAGAAGTGCTGCCAATGCCCCGATAATCCGATCCCAGTGGTAGACATACTCTTGCGCCGGCTCCCCACGGTGCGCCTCGGGGTGGATGCCCTTGATCTTGATCTTGATCTGCCGTTTTGGTGGTTGGTCGACCATGGACAGTCACATATACCTTGCACTGGTGGTTTCCTTGGAGGCGTTGGGGAACTGCCCCCCGGGTTCGCCCGGCACCTACATTCAGCCATAGCCTGGGGCTGCACACAACGAGTCTCGGGAGCTCACGAAAGCAGCGCGCCTCCGGTCGCTGCTTCCTCATGCGTGCGTGCCGGGTGCGCTGTTTGAAGCTCTTCTACCGCTCGAGCCACCACGCCTATTCCGGCGGGAGAACTCAGCCCCTCTCTATTGGCGCGTTTCCGGAGCGCGACGTGCACCTGGCCATGGCAACGACGGGATCTGATGCTGACCATTCGGGTGGTGACCGCGGAAGACCGCCGGAGTCGGGGCGACGGCCGGTTGCTGGTCAACGCCTCAACGAAACCCTGGGCCTCCCGGCGGCTCGCCCGATCGCTCGCTCAAGCCTTGACAACGACCCGGATGGGGAGCTTGCGAAAGCGTCCGAGGGGATGCTTGCGCCAGGGCAAGGCCAGCTGGTCCGCGAGCCAGATGCCCTGCAGCCCCAGAGGCAGGTACCCAGGAGCCGGGGAAAGGATCCGAGCCACTGACGCAGGCTCAGCAATGCGGGCAGCAATGAGGCGTAGGCGGCGGTTTGGGCCGGAGCAAAACCCACGCGGGAGGCCGCTGCAGGATAGGTCCAGAGCTGGAGGTAGAGGTTCAGGTAATAGTAGAGCCAGCCGAAGAGGGCGCCGGCGGGGAACAGGACGGCGAAGTAGGCGGGCCGCCTGGTGAGCAGCGATGAGCCGGTGCGTCGTTGGGTGTCGGCACTAGACTCGGAATTTGAACCACGAAGGACACGACGGGCACGAAGTCTTTCAATGTGTCTTCTTGCCCTGTAGCCGCCGCCTGGCAGGTGATACTGACTCTTTGGTGAGCCTCGGTTCGACCCCTATTCCCCCTTCGTGTTTCTTCGAGTGCTTCGTGGTGAGCCGCTCTTTCTGGCTCAAGGATGGATGCGATTGATGACGATCTTCACGGGCGCGCTCTGGCCGGGCTTCACCGGGCTGACCATGCCTTCCAGGTCGCCGCTCTGGGGTATGGGCTGTCCGCTCTTGGAGATCCGCGCACCGACGGTAACCTCGGGAAAGGCGGACAGGCGCATGGCGGGCGTCATCGCCATGCTGTCATCCAGGGTGATGGACAGGGGGAGCTGGCTGACGTGTACCCGCTGGACCGCCAGGGGCATGGGTGGGCCCGACACCGCCTTTGCGTAGATGAATACGGTCTCCTCGGGGGGCGCCTGGGCCGCGAGGGCGGGGTCGAGGGACACATCCACGGTCAGCCTGGCGGACCGGCTCGTCTGTGCGCCGGTGCCGGCGGCTGCGCCAGTCGCGGCGTTGTCCGCCATCTGCGTCGAGCCCCCCGCCCGGGTCTGTACGGGCGGAAGCCCGGCGCGGCGTCGCGCCTCGTTGACAAGCCGGTGCAGCACGCCGGCCTCCTTCCCCTGGGGGTCGAACCTTGCGAGTATGCCCTCCCACTGGCTCGCCGCCCGGGGGAACTGCCCCTGCTGGAAGGCCAGGAGGCCATCGAGCCAGCGGGCATCGATGTCCTGGGGATCGATCTCGAGGGCCGTCCTGATCAGCGCCGCGGGCCGACCGTCCAGATGGTTTCCGTTTTTCGCGGCCAGCGCCTGAGCGTACGCGGTCAGCACGTCCGGCTGCCTGGGGGCCAGCTGGTAGGCCTTTTCCAGGGCGTGAACCGCCTGGTCGGGCTTGTGTAGAACCGTGTAGCTGCGACCCAGCATCAGCCAGCCCTGGACGTCATTCGGCTGCTTCTCCATGCGTTTGGCGAGCCGTTGCACCATCACGTCCAGAGAGGCCGGTGGGCCTCCGGTGGCGGGGTGGTCCGCGGAGACCTGCTGCGAGCCGGCCGGCTGCACTGCTGCGGTGTGAAGACGCGGGATGATCCCCACGTCACCCTGGTGGAGGTACAGGGAGATGCTGATCACCGGTATCAGGACAGCGAGGGCCACGGCCGCCCAGCGCCCGCTGTTGGTGCCCCCCGCGGCCACGTCCCGGAGCAGCTCCCGCTCCAGGTCCCGGCGGGCGGCGTCGTATTGCTCCTTATCGAGCTCGCCCGACGCGAGGTCGGAATCAAGCTCTTCGACCTGCTGGCGAAACACCGCCAGGTTGAGGGCGTCGCGGTCCACATCCGGCCGCTCCGCCCGTCGCGAGACCAGCGGGGGGACCACGAACAGGAGTGCCAGGCCGATCAGGCCGGCCGCCAGAATCCAGAAGATGATCATTTGGGGGTCTTTTGTTGGTTCCCGGTTGTCGCCAGGAGCTGGGCGAGGCGGTCCCGCTCCTCGGGGGAAAGATCCGGGTCCTGGGCCTGCTTCTTCTTCTTGATCGCCCGCAGCAGGAAGAATCCTCCGACCCCCGCAAGGATCAGGGGCCCGAACCAGAGCGGGTAGGTGGATAGCTTGACCGGGGGGTCGTACAGGACGAAGTCACCGTAGCGCGCCACCAGGAAGCGAATGATTTCATCCCGGGACTTGCCGGCCCGCATCATCTGATAGACCTCCTTGCGGAGGTCCTGCGCCAGGTCCGCCTGGGACGCGGCGAGCGACTCGTTCTGGCAGACGAGGCAGCGCAGCTCTTCCGTGAGCTTGCGAAATTCCTCTGTCTTCTCGGGGTCCTTGAAAGAGAACTGCTCCAGGGTATAGGCCTGCGCCAACGGCAGAACCAGCATTCCGGCCAGCAGCAGGGGGATCGGTCGGATATGTCTAATCAAGTCCTTGCCTTCAGCTTGTCTATCAACGGGCGCAGGGTCTTCTCCCATACCTGTTGGTCGATCGGGCCGATCTGTTTGTAGCGTATGATGCCGTTGCGGTCGACGAGGAAGGTCTCAGGGGTGCCATAGACACCCCAGTCGATGCCGACCCGCCCGTCCGCGTCGAAGGCATTTGCCACGTAGGGGTTGCCGTAGATCTGCAGCCAACGCTTGGCGTCCTCCCGGTCGTCCTTGTAGTTGAGCCCGAGGATTCGCACGCCGTCGACCTTCGCGAGGCGCATCAGCTCCTTGTGCTCCGCCCGGCAGGACACGCACCAAGTGGCCCACACGTTGACCAGGGACACCTTTCCCTTCAGGTCAGCGTTGGAGATCGTGACCTTCGGGTCTTCCAGGGCGGGGAGTGTGAATTTGGGCGCCGGCCTGCCGATCAAGGGCGATGGCACCAGGTGCGGGTCCTGGTAAAGGCCGTAAAACAGCAGTAACACCAGCACGCCAAAGATGGCGAGCGGGGTCAGGAATCGCATCGACTTGGACATGGGTCAACTCCTCGCGGCGGCCAGAGTGGGGGGGCAGCTTCGCAGGCTTGCCGGCGGCCCTGGTCCGGTAGCGGCGATCCGTGAGGGCCAGGATTCCTCCCAGCGCCATCAGGAGGCCACCGAGCCAGATCCAGCGCACATAGGGCTTGTAGTAAATGCGCACCGACCAGTCCCCGTGATCGCCAACGGGCTCCCCCAGGGAGACGTAGAGGTCCCGGCGCAGCCCCGCGTCGATCGCCGCCTCGGTCATCACTTGCCGGGAGGCGAGGTAGCGGCGCTTCTGGGGCTTCAGCACGGCGATCTGCTCGTCCCCGCGGAAGACCAGGACGCGGCCCTGCTGCGCCCGATAGTTGGGACCGGTTGTGGAGGTGACGCCGTCGAGCTGAAAGCGGTACCCCGCGACCGTCTTTGTGGCCCCGGGGGACATACGGACGTCCTCCTCGATCCCGAAGTTGGAGACCATGGTGATGCCGATGATGAATACAGCGACCCCCAGGTGGGCCAGGAGCATGGCGTAGTAGCTGCGTCCCCCGCCGCGCAGGTCGGCCAGCCAGGCCGCCGGTCCCTTCTTGTTCTTCAAGTGGTCCCGCAGGCCGGTGAGGTGCGAGAACACGAGCCAGCCTGCCAAGCCAATCCCGAGCGGCACGTACCAATGATCGTCCGAGAGCACCGGGAGGGCGGCAAGCACCGCAAGGACGCAGGAGAGGATGAAGGCGATTCGGAGCTCCCGCGTCAGGCGTTGCGGATCGTCGTGCTTCCACCGGGAGAGCTGGCCGACCCCCATCAATAGCGCCAGGAAGGGCATGAGGCCGAGGAACATGGTGTTGAACCAGGGGAAGCCCACGGAGATCTTGCCCCAGTCCATGGCCTCGTAGATAAGGGGCGCCAGGGTGCCTAAGAGGACCAGGGCCGCAAACAGGGTGAGCAGCAGGTTGTTCGCGAGGAGAAAGCTCTCCCGGGAAAGCAGGTCGAAGCCTCCGCCCATGGATACCTGGGGGGCGCGCCAGGCATAGAGGGTCAGGGATCCGCCGATCACGATGCAGAGAAACGCCAGGATGAAGGTGCCGCGGGCCGGGTCCGTTGCGAACGCATGTACCGAAGTCAGGACGCCGGAGCGGACCAGGAAGGTGCCGAGCAGGCTCAGGGAGAAGGCAAGAAGGGCGAGCAGCACGGTCCAGCTCTTAAAGGCCGCCCGCTTCTCCGTGACCGCCAAAGAATGGATGAGGGCGGTCCCCACCAGCCAAGGCATGAACGAGGCGTTCTCCACCGGATCCCAGAACCACCATCCGCCCCAGCCGAGCTCGTAATAGGACCACCAGCTTCCCAGTGCGATGCCGATGGTCAGGAAGCACCAGGCGACCGTCGTCCAGGGCCGCGACCAGCGGGCCCAGGCGGCGTCCAGCTTGCCCCCGATCAACGCCGCGATGGCGAAGGCGAAGGCGACCGAGAAGCCCACATAGCCCATGTAGAGCATGGGCGGATGCACGGCGAGCCCGGGGTCCTGCAGCAGGGGGTTCAGGTCGCGTCCCTGCGGCGGGGCCGGGAAGATGCGGCCGAATGGGTTCGAGGTGAGCAGCATGAAGAGCAGGAACCCGATCCCGATCATGCCCATGACGGACAGCACCCGGGACACCAGCCGCTGCGGCAGGTTGTGGCTGAAGGCGGCAACTGCGGCCCCCCACGCACCAAGCAAGGTGGCCCACAGGAGGAGGGACCCCTCATGGGCGCCCCAGAGGGCGGAGACCTTATAGATGGTCGGCAGCAGGGTGTTGGAGTTCTCCGCGACATAGGCCACGGAGAAGTCGCTCGCGAGGAACGCCTGTAGCAGACAGATAGAGGCAATCACCACAAAGGTGAGCTGCCCGTAGGCAAGGGGTCGCGACATGGCCATCCAGGATCGGTTCCCGGTGAACGAGCCAGCCAGCGGAACGGTGGCCTGGACAATCGCAAGGGTCAAGGCGAGGATCAGCGCGAAGTGTCCGAGCTCGGGAATCATTTGCTGTCCTCCATCTTCCTGATGCCCTTGGTCATGCCCTTCGCCTGGGCGGTCTTCAGGCCGCTGGCGACCTCCGGAGGCATGTAGGACGCGTCGTGCTTCGCGAGGACCTCATCCGCGTAGAACACCCCGTCCTTCCCCATCCGACCCTTGGTCACCACGCCCTGACCTTCGCCGAAGAGGTCGGGCAGGATCCCTGTGTAGCTGACCTTCATGCTCTTCGCCATGTCCGTGACGGTGAATGTCACCGTGAGGCCGTCGTGCTTGCGGTCGAGGCTGCCTTTCTCCACTAATCCCCCCAGGCGGAAGACCCGGTCCTTCGGTGCCTCGTGGGTGAGCACCTGGGAGGGGGTGAAGAAATAGGCGATGTTGCTCCGCAGGGCGCTGATGGCCAGGGTTGCGGCCACCCCAACGCCCACGACGGCCACGGCGACGAAGATCAAACGCTTATGTCTGGCTTTCATGGATTCCCTCGTCCTCCGCCGGCGCGCATCCGCACGAGCCGGCCCAGGCGCGCCCAAATGGTTCGGCTTTGACGCCGTAGTTGCATGATCTCGATCACCAGCAAAGCAAAGGTGACTCCGTAGGTGCTCCATAGGAAGAACGCGTAGCCCCCCTGGGAGAGGAAACCGCTTTAGCTCCTCACGTCCAATTCTCCCCCAATGTGCGCA
>JARRNE010000348.1:0-3990 GCA_037385305.1 Chromatiaceae bacterium
CCCTGAACCACGTTGGACATGGCCATCTGGCCGAAGGCCTTGAAGGGGTCGTTGCCGGTCTCGCTCGGGATCAGGGCCGCCACCCGGCTGGCCACCTCGGTGGCGCGGTTGAAGCTGTGCAGGGGATCGATGCGCGCGGAGTCCTGTGGGAAGGCCGGGTGGAAGTGAACGAAGCGGTCGGGATCACCGGCCGACTGGCAGGCGCGCTCGGCGGCGTTCCTAAGGTCTTGATCGCCCTTGGGGTCGATAATGACCACCGCCTCGCCGCGCAGCACGGCCTGGGTGACCAGCAGGTCGAAGAGCCGCGTCTTGCCCGCGCCTGTGGTCCCGACAATAAGGAGATGTCCCTCGGTGTGCGCCAGTGCCAGCCGGACCTCCCGCTCCCGCGTGCCAATGCCATGGATCCAGTCCGCGCCGAGGCGCGCCGATGTCCCTAGGCTCAGGCGTGCCGGGCCGGTGCGCAGCAGGTCGTGCATCAACTGGGCGTGTCTCCCGGTCCAGGCGAGCCAGAGATTCTCACCGCGGCCAACCTGGCGTTTCAGGTCAGGCGGGGCGATGAATGCGAGCGGCTTACCGCGCAGGCGGTAATGGCGGCGCCATACTCGCAGCGCTCCGGGGAGCCAGACGCCCGCCATGGTTAGGGCGGCGAGGGCGAGATAGCGAAAAGGCGCGGCGTGCAGGTCCCAGCGATCGGCGGTGGTCCAGCCGATCAGCGCCACCGCGAGCCAAAGGCCGACGGCGACGGCCTCGTAGTTGGGGCGCCAGGGGTTCTCGTAGCGCTCCAGCTCAGGACTCCTCGCGGACCATGAGGCCGCCGTACGGGGTCACCCGGCAGCCAGGCAGGTGACCCAGGGTGCGGATCAGCACGTAGGGTTATATGCCGCTCTCTTGCGCCCACGCGCGTACCACCTCGCGGTCGACCGAGAGCCAGCCGTCGGCTTGCGACACGCCACCGGGCAGGGTCTGATCGCGCCCCCGGATCCGTTTTACCAGGGTGCGGGCGGGGTCGGCTGGTTGTGCATTGCGGCTGTGCGTGGAGGGGGGCAATCGAGGCCAGCGGTTGTGGGGTTGGTCTCTCGGCGGGGATCGGCACCCTGTCCGCCACGGAAGCTTCCGCTGCCGCCTCTGCGCCCGGCCAGTCGTCGTCCATCAGAGCGAGAAGCTGTCGGGAGACCTCAAGGGTCAGCACAGCGCCGTGCTTTCCGTCGATCTCGATCACCCGGCGCAGCGGTGCGAGGGGATTGACGTCCACCAGGCCGTCCTGGGCCAGCGCGTCGAGGCTCGCCTGCGGCGTGGCCCCGAGACCCGCGAGCCCGTCCGGGAACAGCACGACGAGCTGCTCGCCCTTGCGGCATATCCGTTGGCGCCAGGCGCCCTGGTCGTTCGAGAGAATCTCCGCCAGAGCGAGCAGCTTCTCCCCGCCGGTACCACGGGCGCGGAGCCAGGCGCTCGCCTTGGCGACCGCTTCCCCGCGCCGGTTCCTCGGGTCGGTCCCCTGCACCGTCTTTCCCTCGGCAGTGTGTGCTTGCGCTTGCGGGTTCTCGGAGAGGACGTGAGGATCCGCTGTCGCCGGCACGCGAGCGGTTACCGCCGTTGAGATCGCGGAGTCTCGGCTTGAAATGAATTGTTGACCAATATGCGCCGACCTTTGCAGGGCGCTGCTCCCGCAGGAAGAGGACGCTTATGGCCGCTCCGCCCACCTATCCCTTCGTGGATGAGTTCCTCGCGTCAAAGTGGGGAAGGCTCTACCTCTTGAGCGACGCCCAGGCGCGCATCCGCGATGCCCATGCCGTGCTCACGGTCACGCGATTCTTCGCCAGAAAGGGTGTCGATCTAAACGTGAGGCCGTTGCTCGCGGAGCACTCGCCGACATTCGATGCCCGTGAGTTACAGCTGGTGTTTCAGCAAGCCGCAGACGCCGAAGAGGCCGAGACGATCTTCTCGGACCGCCAATCGGTGGAAGGGCGCATCCTGCGACTGTTTCAAGCGGCGGACGCCATCCGGCGGAGACAAATTGCCGAGACACCGGCCGGCGAGCGCGCGGCGCATCTGGCACCGCGTGGTCCGGTATTGCTGCTCGGTCGCCCTCGCCTGTTCGCCAAGGAGCTGCTCGACGCTATCGACACGGAGCTGCGTGACGCTGGGCGGAGCGAGGGCCTGGTTGGCCGCTTCGAGTTCCCCTGTAGCGATCCCTTCGCGGAGCAGGATGACTACCGCAGGATCCGCGACACTTATTCCGGGCGCAGCTTCGTCTTCGCCTATGGCTCGGGCTCGTTGGGCACACTCGCGGCGGCCCAAACGTTGATCGATGCCGAGCTCAACCAGATGCTCGTGGCGGTGGGGGCCGTGGAGTACCTGCGCAAACATCACCACGTCGAGCTGCTGTTACGGGCCGAGCAGCGCTTCACACCGCGCCGCCCGTGGAAGAGTGAGTTCTCCCCGAGCAGCATCCGCGTTGAGGTACGTCCGGTGCCACCGGTCCCCGCCAGCGCGTCGGCCTTTCTGGAGTGGCTCCAGACGGACGATCGCTACTTTCGCCTCGATACCGAGACGGTTCCGCTGTACGAACGCCGCATAGACCGCCGCTTCGCTTTCGATTGGGTGCCGAGTCACTCCACCCGGGTGGGCGGACCGGAAGACGAGGGGTGGCCAGTCGGTGTACAGGCGATGGTGCGCGGTCCCCGCGTCGCCAAGGTGATCGAAGAGATCCGCAAGCTCGCGCAGGCGCCGCGGCCGACGGCGTTGCTGCTGATCAGGGAGACTGGAGTCGGCAAGGAGATTGCCGCCCGTGTGCTGTTCGAAGCGATCGCCGTGCGACTATTACGCTCCCTGGCGGAGGACAAGAATGCGGCTGCTCGCCCTGTGGTCCTGGGGCCTCGCTTCATCGCCGCGAACTGTGCCGCACTGTCCGAGGCGTTGTCGGCGAGCGAGCTCTTCGGAGTCGGGGCAGATGTCGGCACAGGAGTGGCTGCCCGTCGCGGCCCGCTCTTGGAGGCTGGCGAAGGGGTCGTGCTGTTGGACGAGATCGAAAGCATGCGCACCAGCGACCACGCCTCGCTTTTGCGGGTGCTCGACCCCCCGCATCGGGTCACGCCGGCGGGCACGACAACGGCCGTTCCCGTGAACGCGATGGTGGTGGCCTGCACCAACGTGGAGCCGACCAGGCTCGTCGCCGAAAATCGCCTGCGCTCGGACTTGTTCGCGCGCCTGCGGGTCCATACGCTGGAGATCCCGCCGGTGCGCGATCGGCGGGAGGATATTCCCGCGTTGCTGGCCTACCTCGCCGGCGGGGAGGTCCGCATCGACCCATCCGCCCTGACGGCTTTGCTGCTGCACGATCATCCCCTCAACGTCCGCGGGCTCCTTGCGGTCGTGGAGCGCGCCCGGCGGCGGCATCAGCTGGCTGGTGAGACCGGCGCGCCGGGTGACACGGCTCCGATCTGCATCCTGCGGGAGGATCTGGACGCGGAGCTGATCGCCATCGCGGACGATCTGTTCCGAGAGCCTGCCGATCACAGCGATGAGATGGCGGTGTTCGAATTTCATGCCGAACGACCCGACCCGCTGCTGGAGCACATGTTTCGGCAAGCCGCGGAGATCTTGTCCTCCTATCAGCTGACGACGTCAAACGACGGTCTGAGGATCACGCACCGCCCGCGAGAGGCGCGGTTCGATGCCCTCTGGGAGACCGCGAGACGCGAAAGAACCGCGGCGAAGGCGGGCCGAAGAGACGATCCAGAGGCGGAATTCGTCGATCGGTGGCTCGAGCTCATCGGCGATCTGGAACATGCGCTCGATCAGCACCGCGACGCGCTGCATCAGACACTGGATGCGGCCGCGCGTCTGGTCGCGATACGGTGGCCAAAGAAGGGGGAACAGACGTTTCTCAAGGGATTGCTCGGGCAGAAGAACAAGCAACGACGCGGCGGGAGACAGCGCGCATCCGTTCAGACCCGGCACCTGGCGGCGTCACTGGGCACCAATTCATCG
>JARRNE010000349.1:0-7212 GCA_037385305.1 Chromatiaceae bacterium
CCCGACTATTGCAGTCATGTCCGTCGTTCGCCAGCTGCATACCCCGGAGGCCGTGGCGCCTCGGGGGCTCAAGTGCCTCGTCCCGATTGAGCGCCCACTTCGCCCGAAGGGAAAGTCTATGCGTTTGTCCGACGTCGACCAGCTCTTCGTCCCGAGTGGCGTGGCCGTCTTCGGGGCGAGCGATCGCGAGGGCTCCACGGGGGGCATGGTCTACCGCACTCTCCTGGCGGGTGCGTTCAAGGGCCCCTGTTACGCCATCAACCCGAAGTACGAGAGGGTGGCGGATCGGCCCTGTTACAAGACGCTTGGGGACGTGGGCAAACATGTGGATCTGGCCCTCATCGCCACCCCGGCCGACAAGGTCGCCGAAATCCTGGATCAGTGCGGCGAGCACGGGGTCAAGGCGGCGGTCGTCTATTCCGCGGGCTTCGCGGAGCGGGGGGAGCGGGGGGCGGCGCTGCAGGACAAGCTGGTGGAGGCAGCACGGCGCAACCGCCTCCGGGTCCTGGGGCCGAATACCGTCGGGGTGATGCGGCCTCAGTTTGGTCTGAACGCCACCATGGGGAACGAGCTGGCAAGGCGGGGCAACGTCGCCCTGGTGTCCCAATCGGGGGCGGTATGCACCGCCATGCTGGATTGGTCGGGACCCCGGCGGCTCGGCTTCTCGGCGGTCGTCTCGCTGGGAGCCGCGGCGGACGTGGATTTCGGCGACATCCTCGATTTCCTCGCTCTGGACTGCCACACCCAGAGCATCCTCCTGTACGTGGAAGGGATCCGGGACGCCCGCCGTTTTATGAGCGGCCTGCGGGCCGCCGCCCGCTTGAAGCCCGTGATCGTGGTCAAGGCGGGGCGCTATCCGGCAGGCTCCCGGGCGGCCAAGTCCCACACCGGGGCCTGGGTGGGCTCTACGGAGGTGTTTCGGGCGGTCATGGAGCGGGCGGGGGCGGTGCGGGTCGATACCCTGGATCAGCTCTTTGCCGCAGCCGGGGCCTTCAGCACCGGCAAGCGGATGCGCGGCGATCGGATCGGGATCGTGACCAACGGCGGGGGGCCGGGGGTGCTGGCGGCGGATCGGGCCGCCGAGCTTGGCCTGACGCTCGCCCGGCTCTCGGAAGCCACGGAGCAAAGGCTGGAGACGGTCTTGCCGGAGCACTGGTCTCATGGCAATCCGGTGGACGTCATCGGCGACACTACCCCCGACCGCTACAACGCGGCGGTCGAGGCTTGCCTGGCGGATTCCGGCGTGGACGGCGTGCTGGCGCTGCTGGCGCCCCTTGCCATGACAGACCCCACGGCGGTGGCGCAAGGTCTGATAGCGGTGGCTCGCAAGAGCAAGAAGCCGGTCCTGGCCTGCTGGATGGGGGCTACGCGCGTGGCGCAGGCCCAGGGCCTGTTCGCCGACAGCCGCCTGCCCCATTTCGAGTCTCCTGAGGTGGCGGTGGAGGCCATGTCCTTTCTCGCCGACCCCCAGCGTAACCAGAAGCTCCTGATGCAGTCCCCGGGACCGCTGTCCCAGCAGCGGGAACCGGACGTGGAGGGGGCGCGGCTGATCATCGAGGGGGTGATGGCCGAGGGGCGCAAGACCCTAAGTGTGATCGAGGCCAAGGCAGTCCTCTCGGCTTTCCACATCCCCACCATGCAGGCCGTGGCCGCCCGTACACCGACCGAGGCCCTGATGGCGGCGGAGGCCCTAGGCTTCCCGGTGGTCATGAAGATCAACTCTCGGGACATCCGCAACAAGTCGGATGTGGACGGTGTGCGGCTCAATATGACGGACGCCCAGTCAGTGCGGCGGACTTTCGCCGAGATCGTGGAGCGGGCCAAGAAGCTGCGCCCGGAGGCAAGGATCGACGGTGTCACCGTGGAGCACATGGTCTCCACCCGCGCCGCGCGTGAGCTCATGATCGGGGTGATACAGGAGCCCATCTTCGGGCCTGTCATCAGCTTCGGGGCGGGGGGCACCGAGACGGAGGTGCTGGAGGACCACGCCCTCGGGCTGCCGCCCCTGAATGATTTCATCATCCAGACCATGATCGACCATACCCGGGTCGCCCGGCTCATGGGTGCCTTCCGCCATATGCCGCCCATGAATCGTGCGGCCCTTGCCCAGATCCTCCAGCGGGTCTCTGAGATGGTGTGCGAGCTCCCCGAGATCATCGAGATGGACATCAACCCCCTGATCGGCAACGACAAGGAGGTCATCGCCGTGGACGCGCGCATCCAGGTCAACTACCGTCCGCCCCAGCTGCCGCCTTACGGGCACATGGCGATCCATCCCTACCCGAGCCACCTCATCGAGCGCGTTCAGCTCCCGGACGGGACCGACCTGGTGATCCGCCCGATCCGCCCGGAGGACGCCCAGATGTCCCAGGACTTCGTGCGGGGCCTCTCGGAGCAGACCAAGTATTTCCGCTACATGCAGGCGATCAAGGAGCTTACCCCCGAGATGCTGGTCCGCTTCACCCAGATCGATTACGACCGGGAGCTGGCGCTGCTCGGGGTGGTGGAGCAGGACGAGGAGGTGGAGGTCGGGGTGGCCCGCTACATGTCACGCCCAGGNGTTCGCCATCGTGGTGGCGGACGGGTGGCGCGACCGGGGGATCGGGGCGCGGCTCATGCGGTCCCTCATGCAGAACGCCCGCCAGCGGGGCCTGCGGGTCATGGAGGGAGAGGTGCTCACGGCCAACACCCGCATGCTCGCCCTCGTCCAGTCCCTGGGCTTCCGGGTGGAGCGGGACAGACAGGACCCGGGGATCAAGCTGGTTACCAAGCTGCTGTAGGTCCGGTCGGGCCGGTGCCGTAGAAAAGGCTCAAAATAGCCGAAACACCAGCTCCGGCGTAGAAGGGTGCAATCGCGGAGCGTAGTGCACCGAATGTGGCCGACCGCAGCGTGCGCCGCAATACGGCTAGCGCCTATTGCGCCCTTCTACACTTCGCCGCGCAGGAAAGAACGGTCAAGCTGCTTTTGAGTTTTTGCTTGAACCTCTCCGTCCCTCCGGCTTGGGCTATCGTTCCGACCCGGCGATCTCGCAGAGCCCGTCCGCCGCATCGGTGACGGCGCGGAGCCACATCGATATCGCGGCAGTCTCACCGGCCTTCGCCGCACGTTCCAGCTCCTGGAGCGCATAGTCCAAGCGGGGGACCCCGCAGTAACCGGCGGCGCCCCGTAAGCGGTGGGCGATCTGGACCACCTGTTCCCAATCCCCGCCAGCGAAGTGCTCCCGAAGCTTGGCGACCTCCCGTACGAGGCCCTCCATGAGGGTCGCAAACAGCTCCGGTGGGCTTCCGGCCGAATAGGCTTCATGCATTTTGCTCACCAACTGGTCCTGGTGGCCCGGGGGCCGTGGCGCGAGAACCTCTCCTTTCGCACAAGGGTGACCTGTAGGACAATCGGACAGAGCTGTCAACCCGCGGTTTCCCTGAGATCCGGTAGCCCCCGACATGCACTTCCCGACCATCGAAGACTTTATCGGCCACACACCCCTGGTGCGCCTGCAGAGGCTCCCCGGCAATGTCCACAATATCATCCTAGCAAAGCTGGAGGGCAGCAACCCCGCTGGGTCGGTCAAGGACCGCCCGGCGCTGTCCATGATCCGCCGGGCCGAGGAGCGGGGCGAGATTCGCCCTGGAGACACCTTGATCGAGGCCACCAGCGGCAACACGGGCATTGCGCTTGCCATGGCGGCGGCGATCAGAGGGTACCGGATGGTGCTGATCATGCCCGAGAATATGACCGCGGAGCGCCGCGCCGTCATGCGCAGCTACGGGGCGGAGATCATCCTGACGCCTCGGGAGGGGAGGATGGAGGCGGCCATCGATCTGGCGAGGGCCATGCAGGCTCGTGGGGAGGGCCGGATCCTCGACCAGTTCTCGAATCCGGACAACCCGGGGACCCATTACGAGACGACGGGCCCGGAGATCTGGAACGCGACCCAGGGGACAGTGACGCACTTGGTGAGCTCCATGGGGACGACCGGGACCATCATGGGCACGGGGCGATACCTCAAGGAGCAGAATCCCGGGATCCAGGTCGTGGGGGTGCAGCCGCGGGAAGGCGCCAGCATCCCCGGCATCCGGCGCTGGCCTCCAGACTACCTACCCAGGATCTACGACCCTCGCGGGGTCGACCACACGATCGATGTCTCCCAGGAAGCCGCCGAGCAGACCGCCCGGGACTTGGCGGGCCGGGAGGGCATCTTCGCCGGGATTTCCTCCGGGGGGGCGGTGGCGGCGGCCCTGGAGCTGTCGAAGGAGGTGCGGCATGCCGTCATGGTCGTGATCATCTGTGACCGGGGCGACCGTTACCTGTCAACGGGCGTCTTTCCCGCCTGATCGGGAGTCTGTCTATTGGTCAGAAAGCGTAAGCCGCTGCCGGCGGAGCCCGTCGAGGCCCGCGTTGAATCCCTGACCCACGACGGGCGGGGGCTCGCCCACCTGGACGGGAAGGCGGTCTTTGTCCACGGCGCCCTGCCCGGCGAACGTGTTCTGTTCCGCTATACCAAGCTGCAGCGGCGCTACGACGAGGGCGTGGTCACCCGGGTGATCAGCGCCTCTCCCCAGCGGGTGGAGCCCCGCTGTCCCCACTTCGGTCTCTGCGGAGGCTGTAGCCTGCAGCACATGGAGGCGAGTGCCCAGATCCGGATGAAGCAGGAGATCCTTGGGGACGTGCTTAGACGCATCGGCAAGGTGGAGCCCGAGGCATGGCTGCCGCCCCTGTCGGGGGCTCATTGGGGCTACCGGCGAAAGGCCCGGCTCGGTGTCAAGTACGTCGAGAAGAAGGGCAAGGTCCTCGTCGGGTTCCGGGAGCGGGGCAACAATTTTCTCGCGGATCTCCATCGTTGCGAGGTCCTTCACCCCGACGTGGGTGAACGGCTCGACGGCCTCTCTGAGCTGGTGAACAGGCTGGCCATTCGCGATCGCGTGCCCCAGATCGAGGTAGCGATGGGCGATGGCCCGTGCGTGCTCCTTTTTCGGGTGTTGGACCCACCCGGCAGTGAGGACCTGCAGCGCCTCGCGTCGTTCGGGGCTCAACAGGGTTTTCACATCTATCTGCAGGAGGGGGGGCCCGAGTCCGTTCGCCCGGTTCCTGGCCATGAGTTGGACCTGAGCTACAGCCTCCCGCGACACAACGTTCGGCTCCACCTAGAGCCCTCCGACTTCACCCAGGTGAACCTGGATCTCAACCGGGTCATGGTCGACCGCGCCCTCGATCTGCTTGATCCCCAGCCGGACGAGCGGGTGCTGGACCTCTTTTGCGGGCTCGGCAACTTCACCCTCCCATTGGCGCGCCGGGCCGCGCAGGTGGTGGGTGTGGAGGGGGACTCGGCCCTCGTGGAGCAGGCCCGCGCCAATGCCCAACGCAACGGCATCCGCAATGCCGGCTTTCATACCACTGACCTGTACGGCGAGCTGGACCTTTGCCCCTGGCGACGGGAGCGCTTCCAGAAGGCCCTGATCGATCCGCCGCGCAGCGGGGCCCTGCAGGTGCTCGAGCTCATGCCCATGCTGGGGATTCGCCGCCTGGTCTACGTCTCCTGTTACCCTTTCACCCTGGCGCGGGACGCTGACCGCCTCGTGAACGATCTGGGCTACGGGCTGCGCGCGGCCGGGGCCATGGATATGTTTCCCCATACAGCGCATGTGGAGTCCCTTGCTCTGTTCGAGCGCCGCTGACTTCTCTGTTTCCCTCAGAAACAGCTCACGAATAAGGTGCACAAGTCCAATTCGTTGTCGTTGTCGTTGTCGTTGTCGTAATTGGACCAAAAACGCCATTCGGGCATGCGCAACTCAATGTCTCCCGGCGTTCGATCAGGTACGTGGATCAGGGATGCCGAGTGGCCAAGCTGACTCGGATCGTTTCTGAGCTCGCCCAGCTCGGACGGCGAAACCACGAGGTGGGAGAGCATGCTGGACCTTATGGTAGTCTCGACAACGACAACGACAACGACAACGACAACGATAACGATAACGTTTGTTTCCAGGTTCAAGAAATGGCTTTAGAGATCGAACGCAAGTTTCTAGTCAAAAAAGACTCCTGGCGCTCGCACGTGGAGTCGGACGCGCACATCATGCAGGGCTATCTGGCCAACAACGCGACGGCATCCGTTCGGGTCCGCGTGAAGGGCGCCTCTGCCTTTCTCACCATCAAGGGCGCCGGGACCGGTATCAGCCGCAGCGAGTACGAGTACCCCATCCCGGTGGAGGATGCCCAGGCCATGCTGCGGGATCTCGCCGTCTTTCCGCCCATCGACAAGGTGCGTTACCGCGTGCGGTCGGGGCGTCATGTGTGGGATCTGGACATCTTTGCCGGGGAGAACGCGGGGCTCGTGATGGCGGAGGTTGAGCTCGCCACTGTGGACGAGGTCTTCGAGCGGCCCGATTGGCTGGGGGAGGAGGTCTCGGGGGATCCGCGGTACTTCAACGTCAACCTGGCCCGGAACCCTTATAAACACTGGTGACGGGGCGCCGCTCGTCGGTCGCTCCTCCGGCCGGGGGGCGGTCCGCTTCGCGTGGACGGCCCTCCTGCCATTGGTCCTGTGTGGCCTCCTCGCGGCCTGCGGTGCCCAGCCCCAGGGCGGCTCCCTGCGCATGGGGCTGGCCAACGCCCCCCGCAACCTGGATCCCCGCTTTGCGACGGATGCCGCCTCCGAGCGGATCAACCGCTTGCTCTACCGGAGGCTGGTGGAATTCAACGCCCAGAGCCTCCCGGTCCCCTCGCTTGCCACCTGGGTGAAGCTCTCCCCCACCCGCTACCGATTCACCCTCGGCCAGGCGGGGCGGACCTTCAGCGACGGCACCCGGCTAACCGCCGCTGACGTGGAGGCGACCTACCGCTCGATCCTGGACCCCGCCAATGCTTCGCCCCACCGGACCCTGCTGAGCGTCATTGCGGATGTCCGCAGTGAGGGGACCGAGCGGATCGACTTCCGGCTTTCCGCGCCCGATGCCCTGCTTCCCGCCTATCTGGGAATCGGCATCCTCCCGGCGCGGCTGATCCGGACCGGGCACGACTTTCGCCAGGCCCCGGTGGGCAGCGGGCCGTTTCGCTTCCTGGACTGGCCGGACCCGAGCCGCCTGCGCCTGGAGCGTCGTCGTGATGGCGAGCTGCTGGAGCTTCTGACCGTGAAGGACCCGCCGGTCCGGGTGATGATGCTGCTGCGGGGGGAGATCCAGATGCTGCAGAATGACCTGTCGCCGGTGCTGGTGGGATAC
>JARRNE010000350.1:0-9205 GCA_037385305.1 Chromatiaceae bacterium
GTGTCGTTGGTGGGGTGGCGGATTCCGAGCGCCTCATTGATGTTCTTCATCGCCGAGGCCTCGTTGCCGTCCGCGTTGGTCACGACGAACCGGGGATCTGCCCGCCCCACCGCGGCGGCGAGGGCCCCCATGGCAGTGGAGGGCACCTGCTTGTCGCCTACGGGAAATTCCTGCATCGGCAGCCCGCCGAGGGGCGCGAGCTGGATCGGGCGCTCCGTCATCACTGTGGCCACCGCGGGGCCGCCACCGGCGCGGCGCAGGTTGTCCCGCACGATCTGCCAGGCCTCGGGGGGCAGGGCCCGCCGCTCGAGGGCCTTGCTGATGTGAGGCTGATCCAGGGTGTCCGCCGGGTAGAGGTTATGGGACTTGGAGCCCGTGGTGTGGACCCCGGCGCCCTTGAGCTGCTTGATGATGAAGGCGGTCAGCTTGCCGCCCAGGGCGGCTCGGGCCGCCCGGTCCACCCCGGCGAGCACGGCACCCGCGAATGCCAGCCGCTGCTCGAAGGAGAAGCGGGTGCTGTCCGCATAGGGCGAGTCCTGGCCGCTGTCGTCGAATTCCTTGGCGTCCACTAGCACCACCTCTTGGAAGCCGTGGGCCCGCCAGTAGTCGATCATCCGCGCGTTGTCCCAGGTGGAGACCATGGCATGGTGCTCCTGGCTGTAGCCGTTCCAGATGAGCACCGGCAGGAAATTGGTGGCCTCCGGGTAGGCCGTATGGAAATGCATCATGGCCGACAGGGGGTAGGGCTCGCCCATGCCGCCGTCACCGATGGTGACCGGGAAGAGGGTGCCGGGATGCAGCAGGGCACCGGCCATGGCGAAGTGCTGGCCCTGGCCGAGGGGCCCGGCGGGGGACAGGATGCCGGGGATGGCCCCGGAGAGATGGCCGAGCAGCCCCTCCCGCTCGCGGAAGCGCTCGCGCATCTCGCGCACGGTGCGGATGCCCATCTCCTGCAGCGACGAGTCCAGGAACATGGCGCTGTAAAAGCCGGGGGCGTGGTGGCCCACCTCGGTCACGATATTGGTGTGGCCGAGCATCATGAGGGCGGCGTGGGCCTCGGCGCTGGACGCGAAGCCCCCGGGGTGGCCGGACCCCTTCGCACCGGTGACCTGCAGGGTGAGGTAGCGCAGGGCGTCCGCCGCCAGGAGGGCCTGGTAGACCGCGCGCTCGTCGGTTGCCGAGTCGACTGCCCGCTGCCCTTCGCTGATGCACGGCTCGGCGGCCTGCTGGTCGAGCTGGGGCCAGGGCGTACCGAAGTGGTCGATACCGTCCGTGAAGTCCGGCCGGGCGGTGGAGTAATGCTTGGCAAGTGCGCTCATTGAAGGGGTCTCCTCGAGCCTGCGGTGCTGTCTGTTTGGGCGCCGGATGTCGTCGCTTGGACCTAAGGTGGTGCCCCGCCCGAGTTTGCGCAATACAGGAAGCATTGCGCATTGTGAAAAATAGCTCGGGGCAATAAACGCGTGGGGGCCGGGTGACGGTACCCAGGGAAATCCAACCAACCGCGCGACGGGCGGATTGGACCGATAGGACATGCTTGTTGTCGGAGGCGACGAGGCGGAACGGAGGTTTCTCAATACGTACCGGCAGGCTGTATCCTGACTCCGTATCCATGACCAATCCAACACACACCGTTCTTATGCAGCCCGTTTTTATGCAGCGCTTGCGCGATGCCGGGCTTACAGACTCCGACGCACAGAGCTTGCTGGATGCTATCGGGGAGCAAGCAGCGGGTGAAGGAGCGGCCGATCGCTGGAGCCGTGTATCCCGAAGCGTGCTCGAGCCTGACCTGCCCTTCGCAGTCCATCGGCTGGTCTTCGACGCGGTCTTTGCGGATTGGCAGGAGACCGACGGTCCGCGTCCCGCCTGGTCACCCACCCCTGAGTACGCCGCAGCTACGAACGAGGGTGAAATCCGCCTGGCCATGGGGATGAACGATTACCTGCAGCTCCATGCCTGGTCGGTAACCGAGCGGGAAGCCTACTGGGCGCTGGCGCTCGAGAGGCTGGGGATACACTTTCGTGAGAAGTACGCGATCCTGCTCGATACCACGGACGGCGCCGAGAACCCGAAATGGCTGGCCGGCGCGCGGCTCAACATCGTCGAAAGTTGTTTCTCGGCCGGCGATGGGTCGACCGCGATCCTATGGCAGGCGGAGGGTGGACCGATTCAGCGCATGACCGGAGGCGAGCTCCGCAAGATGACGAACCGTGTCTCGAATGCGCTGGCTGCCCGCGGGCTCGGATGCGGCGATCCTGTCGCCATCGCGATGCCGATGACCGCCGAATCGGTGGCCATCTACCTCGGGGTGATCCAGGTGGGCGGCGTCGTCGTATCCATAGCGGACAGCTTCGCCCCCGCCGAGATCGCCACGCGCCTAAAGCTCGGTGGCGCCAAGGCCCTCTTTACGCAGGACGTGATCGAGCGCGGCGGACGCACGCTTCCCATGTACGACAAGGCCCTGAAGGCGGACGCGCCTCCGGCATTCGTCCTTCCGTGCGGAAACGACCTCCAGGTTCAGTTGCGGCCCGGAGACACGGCGTGGGAAGCGGTCCTCGAGGCCGATGACAGGTTCGAAGCCGTTCCGAGAGACCCCCGCGATCCCTGCAACGTTTTGTTCTCGTCGGGGACTACGGGGACGCCAAAAGCGATTCCCTGGACGCACGTCACTCCGATCAAGTGCGCCGCGGACGGCCACTTTCACCAGGACATTCGACGGGGGGACGTGGTGGCATGGCCGACGAACCTGGGTTGGATGATGGGGCCGTGGTTGATCTTCGCAGGGCTCATGAACCGTGCAAGCATCGCACTGTATTACGGCGCACCTACCGGGGCCGAGTTCTGCCGCTTCGTTCGGGACGCCCGGGTCACGATGCTCGGTCTCGTTCCGAGTCTCGTGAAGACATGGCGAAACACCGACTGCACGCGCGGACTCGACTGGAGCTCGGTCAGGGTGTTCAGCTCCACCGGGGAGTGCTCCAACGCCGACGATTACCTGTGGTTAATGTCCCGGGCCGGCTACAAGCCCGTGATCGAGTATTGCGGCGGCACCGAAATCGGCGGCGGGTATTTGACGGGGAGCGTCACCAGACCCGCATCCCCGGCAACCTTTTCCGCGCCAGCCCTCGGCTTGGACCTGTGCATTCTCGACGCCGATGGCCGGCCGGCGGATAAGGGCGAAGTCTACCTGGTGCCTCCCTCGATGGGGCTGTCCCAGGAGCTGCTGAACAGGGATCACCACGAGGAGTATTTCGCCGATGTGCCGCCGGGACCCAACGGTGAGACGCTGCGACGCCACGGGGACGAAGTGGAACGGCTTGCCGCCGGTTTTTTCCGGGCCCATGGACGCACGAGGTGGTTGTCGTGGGCTCGTTGCCCCGCACCGCCTCCAACAAGGTCATGCGACGCGTCCTGCGCGACCGGCATGCGGAGGCCAAGCCGTCATGAGCCGGAGTGCTCATCACCGGCGGGGGAAGCGGACTTGGACTCGGACCTGGTCTTTACCGGGCCGGCAAGGGTTGCGACCTGCCGCTGAGTCGAACGCTGCGAATCAGGCGCGGACGATGACATTGGCTCGTGGGCGTTACCCCTGATTTGGTAATGACGACGAGCTTGACTCCGGACAGACAGTCGCAGGGCTTTCCGCGATGGAGCGAGGTTGCGGGCGGCCGCACTGCCTGTGGGGCGGCGGTATGCCGTCGCAGGTCTTGAGCATCGGGAACCCGATTCCATGGCAGATGTCTTCCCGTTCCCCGTCGCCCGTATCGGCATCGTCGGCGGGGGCCAGCTGGGCCGCATGATGGTCAAGGCGGCGAAACGGCTCGGCTGCACCTGCGTCGTGCTGGATCCCACGCCGGGCTCGCCCGCAGGGCAGGTCTCCGGCCATCAGATCGTCGGCGACTATCACGACCCGGCCAAGCTGAGGGAGCTGGTGGAGTCGAGCACCGTGACGACATTCGACATCGAAGACATCGACGCGGATACCCTCGTCGAGCTCGCCCGGGAAGGCCGGCCCATCCACCCGCTCCCCCAGGTGCTCGCCATCGTGCAGGACAAGCTTCAGCAAAAGCGCCTGCTCAGCCACGCCGGTATCCCCACTGCCGAGTACGTGGAGATACGGACCCCGAGCCCCGAGGCCTTCGCCGCCTTCGGCTATCCCCTGGTCCAGAAGGCGAGGCGCGGGGGATACGATGGGCGGGGGGTGTCCGTGATGCGCACGGAAGCGGATTTCCGCAGCCACCTGCCGGTTGCCTCGCTCGTGGAGCGCTTCGTCGTGGCGGAGAAGGAGATCGCAGTGCTCGTGGCCCGCGGTCTGGACGGGGACTGCCGTTGCTACCCCCCGGTGGAGATGATCTTCCGCCCCGGGCAGAACGTCCTGGACATGCTGCTGGCCCCCGCGGCCATTACCGCGGAAACGGCGGCGGCCGCCCAGGCGGTTGCGGTCCGCGCCGTCGACGCGCTGGCCGCCGTGGGTGTGTTCGGCGTGGAAATGTTTCTCGCACGGGACGGGGAAATCCTCGTCAACGAGGTTGCGCCACGGACGCACAACTCAGGTCACTACACCATCGAGGCCTGCATGACGGATCAGTTCGAGCAGCACCTGCGCGCCGTCCTGGGGCTGCCGCTGGGGGCCACCGACCTGCTCTCGCCGGCAGCCATGATCAATCTCCTGGGCGCCCCGGGACACCACGGCCGCCCCGTCATCAAGGGGATGGCCGCCGCTTTGGCTATCCCCGGGGTCTGCGTCCACATTTACGGAAAGGCTGCGACCCGGCCTTTTCGCAAGATGGGCCACGTGACGGTGCTCGATCGCGACACTGAGGCGGCGCGCCAGAAGGCGGAGCGGGTGCGTGAGCTGATGGAGATCACGGGGGAGGATCATCCATGACGCAGCCATTGGTGGGCGTCATCATGGGGAGCGACTCGGACCTACCGGTCATGCGGGAGGCGGCCGAGATGCTCACCGAGCTCGGCGTGCCCTGGGAAATGACGATCGTGTCGGCCCACCGGACGCCGAAGCGGCTTTACGAGTACGCCCAGACCGCGGTGGAGCGGGGGCTCAAGGTGATCGTGGCGGGCGCCGGCGGCGCAGCTCATCTCCCCGGGATGGCGGCGGCCCTGACACCCCTCCCGGTGATCGGGGTGCCGGTCAGGACCTCCACTCTCTCCGGCCAGGATTCTCTGTTGTCCATCGTCCAAATGCCCGCAGGAGTTCCCGTGGCCGCGGTGGCTATCAATGGGGCCAAGAATGCGGGGATCCTTGCCGCGCAGATCCTCGGTGCCTCTGACCCCTTGGTGCGGGAGCGGGTCGCGCGGCTCAAGGACAAGCTCGAAGCTTCGGTGCTGGAGAAGGCGGCGGCGACCGCGCGCCTCCGGGGCCAGCGGGAATTGCTGCCATCGCGCCAGACGGGTTGCGTTTTGCCATCGTTTATCCTATAAAAATAGGTTGCTGAGAGTGCTCATATTCTAAAAGACCGAAACGCCGGAGATACGCCATGCCAGAGTTCGACCAAGAATTGGACGCCAGCGGCCTCAACTGCCCGCTGCCCATCCTGCGCGCGAAGAAGACCCTGTCGGGCATGAGTACCGGGCAGGTCCTCCACATCATTGCGACGGACCCGGGCTCTGTGAAGGACTTTGACGCCTTCTCGAAACAGACGGGCAACCAGCTGCTGGAGTCCAAGGAAGAGGGCGGCAAGTTCCATTTCATGGTCAAGAAGGCGTAACTGGGCGCGTCAACGACGCGTGCCGGCCTCAACAGGAGAGTCGGATGGACGAAAAGAAGCTTGCGATTATCGCTACGAAAGGCTCGCTGGACTGGGCCTACCCTCCCTTCATCCTCGCCTCCACGGCGGCTGCCCTCGGCTACGAGACCCAGATCTTCTTCACCTTCTACGGGCTGCAGCTGCTCAAGAAGAAGTTGTCGCTGGAGGTGACCCCTCTCGGGAATCCGGGCATGCCCATGCCCATGGGGATGGACAAGTGGTTTCCTGTGCTCGGTCTTGCCTTGCCTGGCATGCAGGGCATGATGACCGCGATGATGAAACAAAAGATGAAGGCCAAGGGTGTGGCCAGCATCGCGGAGCTGCGGGACCTGTGCGTCGAGGCGGACGTCAAGCTCATCGCCTGTCAGATGACCGTTGACCTGTTCGATATGAACCGCTCGGATTTTATCGACGGCATCGAGTATGCTGGGGCGGCGGCCTTCTTCGAGTTCGCGGGGGAGAGCGATATCTGCCTCTATATCTGAATCTGAGCCCTTTCGCTGATCGGCCCGCGATCGAAACACCGCCCTCGGGCGGTGTCCCCGTTTTGGGGGAAGGGTTTTCAGCAATCGGCTTAGAAGGTCTTGGTCAGCTCCAGCCCCACGAGATTGGCGCTGGCTTTGTATCGTCCGGCGAGCGCGTCGCTTCCGTTGAGAACGGATCCGAGCCCGCTATAGACATGGGCTCCGCTGTAGCTCCGCTCCGTGAACCGGACATGCATATAGCCGGCCTCGACGGTGTACCCATTCCCCAGCTTCTGAGCGACACCGACCCCGAAGAGGTGGCGGTCACTGTCGGGCACGCGGGCGCTGAAGTGGTCATCGCCCTGCCCCGTCTGGTCGTAGCTGTAGCCGAGCCGCAGCTCCGTGGTCGGTCGAATGGCGTATGTCAGGGCAAAGCGATAGGCGTTCGCGTCGTTCCAGGCATTGGTGTCAGTGAACAAGGCGAAGCCAGTGCCCTGCGCCTTAACCTGGAGCCGGTGGAACTCGCTCCATCCCGAGCGCGTCCAGTCGAATTCAACCGCGAGCGCGGGGTTGATCGCATAGCGAATGCCGAGCTGCAGCCTCCACGGCAGGTCGAGGTCCAGGTTGGCCCCCTGACCCGGCCTCAAGGCCCGCAGGGCAAGAAGAGCGGGGTTGAGCGGCGTGTAGCTGCCGTCAATGCCGACGGTCGCCGCCGAGTGGAAGTTGGCTCCCATGCTCCAGGCATCACGCCTGTATAGAAGACTCAGGTTGAACCCTACCCCGGTACCGGTCCCCTGGACGTGCGCCAACGCGGAATCGAGCACAGCCGATTTCGCCCAATAAACGTCAAGCCCCAGGGCGGCACTCAAGTTGTCGTTGATCCTGTAGGTCGCGGTCGGCACGAAGTCGACGACTTCGAGCTTGCTCTCTGTTGGGGGATTGCCCTTCGGTATCGGCACTGGCCCGATCCCGGGAACCATGACCATGGCCGTGCCCGAGAGCGCGGGAAAGGTACCGGGGCTCCATCTGGTCTCGAGGCCGAAGGGGGCATTGATACCCAACCCGATGCGCCACCTGTCGCTGAGCGTGAAAGCCCCCTGGAAGGTCGGAGCGCCAACCCAATCTGCCCCTTGGCTGTCGTGGTTACCGGTCGCGTTGTCGAGCGTGAACTCCGGGTTGATCAGGGACCCGCCGATGGCCAAGCTGCTCGCCGGGTGGAATCCCATGGCCGCGGGATTGTAGGGGAAGGCCCCCGTCTCCGCCGGGTTCGCAACGAGCGCGTTCGCGGTTCCGATTCCCGCCGTCGAGAGTTCCGGGATGGAGAAGCCGGACGCCACCGCAGCCGTCTGACCCACGAGCAAGCCAATACCACCCACGAACGCTGCGCAGAAGGATGCGTTAACCAACCTTTTCATCGCGTTTGCCCCAGGTTTACTCGGTGTCTTTCGCGGACGACGGGGGGAAGAATATGCCAAATTACAACGCTTAGCTGGAATCTGCGACCAGCACGCGCCCCATTCCCGGGCCGAGCTCGAACTCGAAGGGGGTGGGGATGTAGTCCATGGCCCATTCGGGCGAGACATCCTGGAGGGGCTGGGTCTGAACGAGTCGGTTCAGGTCGTCCACATGGCAATGCTGGCGGTTATGCGGGTCCTTGTTCAGGATCTGGAGGGCCTCGCCCTTGCCGGTCCGGGACGCCTTCCAGAGGATCAGGATTGCGGTGTTCGGGTGATCCAGCTTCTGGGTCAGGCTCTCCTCCAGGAACAGCGGATGGCTGGACTTGAGGCGGTTGACCCGGGCGATAAAGTCGGTAAGGTCCACCGCGGGCTCTTCCCAGTCTGCTGGCTTGGTGTTCACGACATGGAGCCTGCGGGTGAATCCGTACTCGTACCCGATGGGCATCATGACCCCGGAGGAGAAGAGGGCGGTGAACAGGTAGCGCTGCTTGAGGGCATTCACGTTGTGTCCCGACTCGGCGTACAGCCGCTCGGTGTCGTGGCTCTCCGCAAATCCGATGGAGGGGGCGATCTGGCGGGTGAGCTCGTATTGTTCCAGCAGCCACGGGCTGGCGAAGTCCCACCACTTCGAGCTGTTGAAGACGTAATCGAAGCCAGCCGAAGCGGTCTCTTTGGTTTGTGGGGGTGAGCAGCCCAGGGTCTCCGCGGCGAAGATGACGCCGGGTCGGGCCTTTCGGGTCCGCTCGATGAGCTGGCGCCAGGAAGCGGTCGGAATCTGATAGGCGGCATCGCAGCGAAAGCCGCTGAAGCCCAGCTCCGCGAGGTACTCGATCACGTCGCCGCAGTAGCGCAGGAGCCCCTCCCGCCCGGGGGAGTGTCGATGGTCGAATTGGGCAAGATCGCCCCAGACCACCTTGTTACCGTCCTCCCCGAGGCAGAACGGATGGGCCACCTGTCCGTCCTCGTGGACGAACCATTCCGGATGCTCCTCGATGAGCTTGGAGTCCACCGCGCAATGATTGATCACCAGGTCGATCATCATACGCAGGCCGAGGCCCTCCGCCTCCCGCACCATCTCTCTGACCTGGTCCTCCGGTGACCTTCGGGATCGTGGCTGCAGGAAGGTCTCGTTGATCTGGAAGTAGTCCGCGATCGAATACAGGCTGCCGGAATGGCCGAGGCGCTGGATGGGATTGACGAAGACCCAGTCGAAGCCCATCGCGGCGGCCCGTTCCAGGTGCGGCCGCCACTCCGAGAAGGGTCCGGCGAGGAGTGGGAACAGATTGTAGATGTTCATTGCAATCACCGTGAAAGTCGCGCGTTGCGCGGTCGGAATCCCCGTCGCTCTGGGAGAGGGCCGGGGAAACTACCGAGTCAGAAATACATTGGACAACCTATCGTATTCGTTGTCGTTGTCGTTGTCGCAATAATGGTCGTAATCGAAACCGCCGTAGTAGAGATAGGATTTCCCACTTCGTGGCTTGCATATGCCACGGGTCGGGCGCCGGGTCGGAATCCGGTA
>JARRNE010000351.1:0-3968 GCA_037385305.1 Chromatiaceae bacterium
GTAGCGCGCTCCCTGTCACCCTCGCCCACTGGGAGAGGGCCGGGGTGAGGGAAACGGTCATGGCGGCAGCGACCGACTTTGTCCCATAGTGGTTCTCTAGGGTGGCGCTGACGCCATGGCCGTTAGCCGGAGGCTGGCCAAGCGCAGGTAACAAGACCCAACCCGGCGCTTGGGTGGCACCGTCTCGAGGGCGGAATCGTTATCAGACTCGGGACGCCGGCCGAAAGGGTCCCCCGATTCGGTCTGGGGCACTGCATTCCACGCACCGGGGACAGGTCAAGACGAGAGCAAGAGCAGGTGTCTAGCTGACAGCCGGGTAGTGCGTCTTTACATAGTCATCCACCAGTCGCATGAACTGGACGGCGATCTCCTCACCCCTGAGCGTGGTCACCTTCTCGCCGTCCACGTAAACCGGCGCTGAGGGATGCTCACCGGTCCCCGGAAGGCTGATCCCGACGTTGGCATGCTTGCTTTCCCCCGGTCCGTTGACCACGCACCCCATGACGGCGACCTGCAGTGCCTCCACGCCGGGGTGCTGGTTTCGCCAGACAGGCATTTGCTCCCGCAGGTAGCTCTGAATGTCGCGCGCAAGATGTTGGAAGACGGTGCTGGTGGTCCGCCCGCACCCCGGGCATGCGCTGACCAGGGGCGCAAAGGACCGCAGTCCCATGGTCTGAAGGATCTCCTGGGCAACTTCCACCTCCCGGGTACGGTCCTCCCCGGGTTGGGGCGTAAGCGACACCCGAATGGTATCGCCGATGCCCCCCTGAAGAAGTATGGCCAGCGCTGCAGTTGAGGCCACGATCCCCTTCGAGCCCATGCCGGCCTCCGTGAGCCCGAGATGCAGCGCGTAGTCGCAGCGAGCCGCCAGCGCCCGGTAGACCGCGATCAGGTCCTGGACCCCGCTCATCTTGCAGGAGAGAATGATCCGATCGCGACCGAGGCCGAGCGCCTCCGCACGGGCCGCGCTCTGCAGCGCCGACTGGACCATCGCCTCCCGCATGACTTCCTCGGCATCCTTGGGCTGCGGCGAGCGGCCGTTCTCGTTCATGAGCCGGGCCATCAGCTCCGGGTCGAGGCTCCCCCAATTCACGCCGATGCGCACCGGCCGTTCGTAGCGGCAGGCGACGTCGATCATGGTGGCGAACTGGGAGTCCTTCTTCTCCCCACGGCCCACGTTGCCAGGATTGATGCGGTACTTGGCCAAGGCCTGGGCGCACTCCGGGTAGTCGGTGAGCAGGCGATGGCCGTTGAAGTGGAAATCCCCGATCAGGGGCACCTGCACGCCCAACCGGTCCAGACCCTCCCGGATCGCCGGAACCGCCTTGGCCGCCGACTCGTTGTTCACTGTGATACGCACCAGGTCGGATGCGGCGCAGGCGAGGGCGGCGACCTGGGCCACCGTCCCGGCCACATCCGCGGTGTCCGTGTTGGTCATGGACTGGACCACAATAGGGGCCTGGCCGCCGACGACGACATCCCCAATCGCGACGGGCACGCTGGTCCGCCGGGCGATCAGATTGTTGTGCATGATCCTCCTCGGCCAAAGGCTATCCGGCTCAGATAGCGTCTGGCGTTAACGTGGGTCCGGTTCTCGCCGCAAAAAGGGGAGCATGGTGGGGTCCCGGTGAGAATCCCCCGAATACGGCAGCGGTGCACGCAACCCCTGCAGGATCTCCAGATAGTCGGGGGCATCCTGATCCAGATAGCCGTGGCGCACCAGGAAGTCGATGATCACAAGGTTGCAGTTGAGCTTGAATGCCTCGGTATCGCGGACCGTCTCCATCACTTGCACCACCGGCCACAGAAAGAATGCCTCCACCTCACCGTCGGTGCAGCGGGGCCGGAAATCCGCGGGCAGCTCCAGATCGTAACAGTACATGACGTCCGGTTTCAGGCCACGATCCGAGTCCCTGCAGTAGCTTACCGCACCCACCCCAACCGCCTGGGCCGCCAGCTCGGGGGACATGTCCGCCTCTTCCCGGCACTCCTTGCCCAGATTCTCCGCGAGACCTACGCCCCACGGGAGCCCCCCGGCCACCAGGTTGTCCAGATGGAGCGGATACACCCTGCGATCCGCAGCGCGCTTCGCCACCCACAGCTGAAGTCCAGCCGGGCCGCGGACGTAGCCGTTCATGTGCTGCCCGAAGGCGCGTACACCGAAGTATGGGGCGCAGGCCCGGTCGATCAGCATCCGCGGCTCCAGCCGACGGCCGGAGGTGACCGGATACAGCTCACCGTGGAGATAATCCACGACCCCTTGCTCCGCCAGGCTCCGGCACACCTCCGTCAGGGCCGCGGTTCGGTCCTCGAGACCGAGCAGGGGCGACACCCAGGTCACGGCGTCCGATTCCACCCGAAAGACCTCGGGCCACTGCCGCAGATGCTGCGCAAATGCCGGCCGGACCAGACCGACCTGCCCGCCGTCCACCCGAAAGGGGACGAAGCTCGACGAGTCCCAGCGATTGCACGCCCGAATCCGCTCGCGAAAGCTCACAAGGACGACAGTCCATCCTGGATGATGGTGCAGACCACGGTCCGCTCACGCCGCGGCCCATCGAACTCGCAGAAGAAGATATTCTGCCAGGTTGAGAGGCCGAGCTTCCCATCAATGAGCGGGACAACCTCGGAGGGGCCCACCAGTCCCGATTTCAGGTGCGCATCCCCATTGCCGTCCTGGGCGTCGTGGCGCCAGACCCCTCGCGGGATCAGCTTACGCAGGAGGTCCACCACGTCCGTCTGAACGCTGTCGTCCCAGTTCTCCTGGATCATGATGGCCGCGGTCGCCCCTTGCGCATAGAGTGCAGCCAATCCGTCGCGGACACCGCTGCGCCGCACCAGGTCGCGGACCTGGGGCGTAATGTCCAGCAGGGTTTCGCGCACGTCGGTCTGCAGGCGGATAATCGCGCGCATCACCCCTCCCCGCTCTTGGCTGCATCCCAAAGGCGTTCCATCTCGTCGCGCTCCGCGGGGCCAGGCTCCCGGCCTTGGGCACGCAGGCCGCTCTCCACCTGGCCGAACCGGTGCTCGAAACGGTGATTGGCGGCCCGCAGGGCCTGCTCGGCATCGACACCCATGTGCCGGGCGAGATTGACGCATGAAAACAACAGGTCCCCGAGCTCATGGAGGCGCCGCGCGGCGCTGACATCTTCTGCGAGAGTCCCGTGGCACTCCCCCAGCTCTTCCCGGACCTTCTCGAACACCCCCGCGACATCGTCCCAATCAAAGCCCACGTGCGCGGCACGCCGCTGCAGCTTCTCCGCCCGTACCAGGGCCGGAAGGGACTGCGCGGCTCCGTCCAGCAGGCTCCCCTGAGGCCGCCGGCGCTTGCGCGCCCGCTCGCGCGCCTTCTCAAGCTCCCAGCTGGCTCGCAGCTGCTCCTCGTCCTCAAACCTTGCGTCGCCGAAGACATGCGGGTGGCGCCGGATCATCTTGTCGCAGATGGCTCGCACGACATCGGCGAACCCGAAACAGCCCTGCTCTTCCGCCATGCGCGCATGAAACACGACCTGAAACAGCAGATCCCCCAGCTCCTCCCGCAGGCCGTCCATGTCCTCGTTCTCGATGGCCTCGGCCACCTCGTAGGCCTCTTCCAGGGTGTAAGGGAGAATAGTCGCGAAGGTCTGCTTGCCGTCCCAGGGACATCCGCTGTCCGGATCCCGAAGGCGCGCCATGATGGCGAGCAGGTCTTGGATGGTCTTCGCTTCCGCCATGGCACGCGAAGGTGGATCGACGGGCATGCAGGGGCACCCGAGTCAGTTGAAAGGCATCCCCGGCAAAATGGCGCCCGGCCCGCCCCATTTCCAGTGGGCCTTGGGAATCCCGATGATCTCGTCCGCACGGGTGCAGGCCGGAGCCTGCATGATCTCCCAGAAATGGGGCGCGGCCATGGCCCACGGGATGAACCCGAACATCACCGGCACCGCGGACCACATCTGAACCGGCCGGTTCAGGATCAGAACCGCAAG
>JARRNE010000352.1:0-3965 GCA_037385305.1 Chromatiaceae bacterium
CCACCGCTCTTCAGGAGGAGAAGACCTAACTGCCCTCCCTCTCTGCCACCAAACGCAAGACCAGGCCGTAGTGGGATCGCCGTACGGCCAGAAGCGGGCGGAGCGGGTCGCATTTCTATCCCGACCCGGCCTGCGCCTTGCCGTCGATGGCCGGCAGCGGACGATTCCGAGCGGCAAGTAGCCAAACATTATGCGCCGTGTCGACTATCCCGGGTAGTTTAATGGTCAAAAAAACGGTAACGGACCTAGGCATAGAGGAGTACCATCAATCAGTTCCATTGGTGGTTATAGTTGTTGCAATTGCATCGGCGGTCGCCAGTTATGTTTGTTACTCCACATATAGCACAAATCATTCTGTCGCCAATTTGGTCTTAGCCAATATGTTCTTGGTTATTGCCATTATGTTCGTGAAGCCGATAATAGAATGGAGGAGAATCACAATTGATAATGACGTCCTTACGATATATAAGTTGTTTTTTAAGCCAATAAAGATCAATATCTCTGAATCTCTTTATCAGGTTGTTATCAAAAACGATGACGTACGTTCTTATCGTTTTAGAGTTGGCAAGTGTTACACCCAAATATCGCCAACACTATATAAGAACGGCGTCGGTTTATCCAAAAGGCTAAAGGATCATATCGCTAAGAATAGATTAGTCGTTGAAGCGGTGGATTGATGAGTGGCTGCCGCGTGTTATGAGCGTCAAGCAGGATTTGCTTAAATAGCAACCCGCAGCTTCAATTTGTATCGAATGTCCGCACCACGCTGAAAGCTTGGCTAGTCCCGAGGCATGGACCGGCGACAAGATGTGCAGAAACCATATACTTAGTGGCTAGGCAGCGCCACCAGAAAGGGGTCGGAAATGAAGATTCAAGCATATGCAGCCGAGGGACAGGGAACCGAGTTCATACGTTTCGAGTACGATCCGGGAAAATTGGGACCTGAGGAAGTGGAGATTCAGGTGGAGGCGTGCGGCATCTGCCACTCGGACCTTTCCGTATGGAAGAACGAGTGGGGCAATGCCGAGTATCCGTTTGTCGGGGGGCACGAGGTCGCGGGGATCGTTTCTAAGATCGGCTCGCAGGTACAGCACGTGAAGGAAGGAGAGCGCGTGGGACTCGGGTGGTTCGCGCGCAGCTGCATGGGGTGTGAACACTGCCTTGCGGGTGACCACAACCTCTGTGCCGAACGCAAGGACACGATCATCGGTCGCTACGGCGGATTTGCCGATCGCGTCCGATGCCACTGGGCCTGGGCCATTCCATTGCCGGATGCAATCGACATGCGCACTGCCGGCCCTCTTTTCTGCGGCGGCATCACCGTTTTCAACCCGATCATCCAGAATGACGTTCGTCCGACCGACCGTGTCGGCGTCGTGGGCATCGGCGGACTCGGCCACATGGCCCTGCAGTTCCTCGACCGATGGGGGTGCGAGGTGACTGCATTCACGTCATCTCCCGGCAAAGCCGAGGAAGCCAGGAAATTCGGGGCCGACCGCGTCGTCTCGTCCCGCGATGAGGCGGCACTGGACGGGACCGCCGGATCTCTTGACATGATCCTTGTAACCGCCAACGCCTCCTTGCAGTGGGACCTCTATATCCAGGCGCTTCGCCCAAAGGGGCGACTGCATATTGTCGGCGCTGTTCTGGAGCCCATCTCGTTAGGCGTATTCAGCTTGCTCATGGAACAGAAGTCGATCTCCGCGACGCCTCTCGGTAGCCCGGCGACAATGCGCACAATGCTGGATTTCTGCGCGCGCCACCACATTGCTCCGCAGGTCGAGACCTTCCCGATGTCGAGGATCAACGAGGCGTTTGCACGGCTTGAGGATGGCAAGGCCCGCTATCGAATCGTTCTTACGCGCGATGACTAGCCCGCGTAGGGCGGAACTCCGACAGGAGGTTCCGCCATCTTGGTGGGCTACGTAATGGCGGATCGCTCTGCGGGTGTCCCGCCCTATACGGAGGTTCCGCCACGTTGCCGGGACACGGCGCGCCCGATCGTCACCCCGACTTGTAATGGGGGCGTTTCGCCTTTCCGGTGGGTTCATGATGACGGATCGCCCTGCGGGCATCCGCCCTACGACGTCCCAATCGGGCAAGGTTGCGGCATGCCGGACTATCGTCGCTATCGGGTTCCGGGCGGGACTTACTTTTTCACGATCAATCTGCTCGAGCGACGCTCGGACCCGCTGGTGCGACACATCGACGCCCTGCGCGATGCGGTGCGGCGCACGGGCAGGAGCGGGGGTCAGGTCTTTCGTTGATGCATCTCAACATACACCAGCCCGCAACGGCGGACTTCCGATAGGAGGTTTCGCCATTTGCCAGCAGGCACGGCACCGCCTGACCATTCCTGCGTTTGTGGGGAGACTCCCGATTGGTCGAGGCTTCTTGTCCCGAGAAGGGCTTGGGTGTGTGCTGGGCGGTCCCTGTACCGCGGATACCGTCGGGTCAGTCACCAGATTGATGTTAAGCCTGGTGGCCGGTTTGGGTCGATACCGGACCTGAGGCAGAACAGAAAATCCGCCTCAAATCTGACCATGACCAAGCCGCGATGGAACGTCTTGAGCCCGTCTTTCGCGTGTGGTAGTAGTACATAAAGGAGGTTATGTACTACTGGAAGGGAAGAGGGGGTACTCGCGCGGCCAGGACCATATGCAGTTGACTACATATGGTCTGTAGTGCATAATCATAAGATGACATGGAATGTTCTGCTTGATCCCGCCTTCGCGGCTGAATTTCTGGAGCTGACGGAAGCGGTTCAGGATGAGCTTCTCGCTCACGCCCGGCTCCTGGAGACATTCGGGCCGCAGCTTGGCCGCCCCCGGGCAGACACCCTGAAGGGATCGCGGCACACGAACATGAAGGAGCTGCGCTTCGATGCGGATAACGGCGTGTGGCGCGTTGCTTTCGCGTTCGATCCCAAGCGCCGGGCAATCCTGCTGGTCGCCGGAGACAAGGCGGGAGCAACGCAGAAGCGTTTCTACAAGCAGTTGATCCAGAAGGCCGACAAACGCTTCGACGCGCATCTGAAGCGCGTTGAGGTAGAGGACGGAGGAAAACAATGAAGGATTTGACCGATGTAATGAACACGCTCTCCGATGAGCGCCGCGCCCGGGTGGAAGCGCGCGCCCAGGAATTGATCGCCGAGGAGATGACACTGCGCGACCTGCGCAAGGCGCGCGACCTCACGCAGGTCCGGATGGCCGAGCTTCTCGGCGTCGGGCAGGACAACATCTCACGGCTTGAAGGCCGCGCCGATATGCTGATCTCGACATTGCGCAGCTACGTCCAGGCCATGGGGGGCGATCTTGCGCTGGTGGCAAGATTTCCGGACCGCCCTGACGTATCGCTCTCGGGATTGTTCGGCAACGACAAGCCTGGCGGTACGCCTGCGCCCGGCAAGGGCAAGAACGAGCAGCACCCGGCCTGATGAACTCGTCAATGGACGCGCTGATCGAGAGAAAATCGGAGCTTGCAGAGATCCCACACGGCAGCTTAAGCATGCCGGCGCTGATCCGGCGCGCCGGCGGTGCCGGCGAGAAGCGCTTCCTGGAGTTCTTCACCGCGCAGATCAGGAACCGCAACACGCGCGAGGCGTATCTCCGCGCGGTGCGGGATTTTCTCGGCTGGGCCGAGGATGCCGCTGCTGTGCTCGGCCTGGAAGCGCACCGCCGGCGGCTCGCGCGTGAGCCGTTCCCGGTCCAGTCCCCAGCGTCTGAGGTAGCGGTTGACGGTGGGCTTGGTCAGCACGCCCCGCGGGGCCCGAACGAAGCCTTGCGGGGTGTCCAGGCCGTAGTCCTCGAGCAAGCGGATCGCCTCGGTCGTTGGCAGATGGCGACCCTTCTGGTTGGCTGTGCGCAGCTTGATCGCGGCGACCAGCTCGCAGTAGTGCACCAGCGCGGCCTCGGGGAGCACCTTCGGCACGCCGCGGTCGCGCCGCTGCGCCGCGCGCAGCTGAC
>JARRNE010000353.1:0-7671 GCA_037385305.1 Chromatiaceae bacterium
CTGCAACGCCGCATCCGCGCCGCCGCGCGGAGCCGAGCGCCCCGGACGAGCGGGCGCCACGCCTGATGCGCCCAACCGAAGATTGACGCCGTAGGGAATACACATCGCGGAGCGCACGAGATCATCGTACGTCGATGATCACCGCCTTGCTGCCTTGCCTTTCGAGATCGATTAATAACGCGGCATTACCCGGCTTATCCAGTTTGTAGGTTTGTGGCGTCTCGACAAAACGGGCATAGAAAGTCGTCGTTGCACTTTCCGTCACCTTGCCGTTGGCATCCATGTACCAGACGATCAATGCACCCACCTTGTCGAACTGCACCGAATACGAATCGCCGTTGGCCGCGAGTTTCGCGGGAGGCTCATAGCGAATCGTGTAGCGCGCACCTTCTGCATTTCCCAGATGACGGACTTCCGATTCAATGGTGAAGGCAATGCTAGTCGCAGGATCCTCAAGCAGGCTACACGCCGATGACCAGAGTAATGGAAGGAAGAGTAACGCAATTTGTATTCTCGTTCTGTTCATGTTGCTTGCCCCAGGCGTTTCATCAGGTCACCCAGGAGAGCCCTAAAAACCGAAAAGGAGCCGTCAGGTCTTGACTTTTGCCTCGGCCACACCGGGCAATAGCAAGCCGAGCGGGCAAAATTCAAGACCCCCCGATTGCCCGTGGTCCACCATCATGAAGAGCACGGGCTTCTCGTGCTCGACGCAGCTCTTGCGCCACTCTTCGATCCCGAGCTGCAGGTAGTCCGCGTATTTCTCTGTGATGCTGGGGCTCTTGTGCTCCGCGAGCTTGGCGCGGCTCGCCGCATCGGGCAGCACCGGCTGCTTCACGACGTTCCGGGCGATCGCCTCGACCAGCGGGTAGTCGCTCACCGTCTGCACGAAGATCGCCCCGTTGCTGTCGCGGCGGGTAGCGGTCACGTCCACCTGGATCGTCAGCCGCAGGTCCTCTTGCAGCAGCCGGTGATGGATGTCCTGGATGGCTAATGACCGTATCGTTTACGAGCCAGGATCGTCCCAGGGATTCAGCATGGGCGTTCTCATATCCTCGAAGTGACGCGCGTTGCGCGTCACCAGGATCGCGTTGCGGGCCTCGCAGATTCCGGCGATCTGGGTATCTCGCATGTCGACCGGACGGCCTTTCCGGCGCCGCTCGCCCGCCAACCGTGCGGCGTGATCCGCCGCCGATGCATCGAAAGGGACGACGCGGTCTTCCAGGTCTTCGCGCAGCAGCTGTGCGAAGGCATCTTCGAGCGCCTTTTGGCGTTTGCCCGGCGTCAACTGAGCCAAGCCGTAGCGGATTTCGAACAAGTTGATCGCGGTGATCCAAACGGACTCGGAAGGCTGTCGGTCGAGCCAGTCGATGACCTTGGCATCCGGTTGAGATTGCATCAAGGCCGACAGCACGTTCGTGTCGAGAATGATCATTCCTCCAGGTCCGCAGGGCGCGCCTCAGTACCCCGTAGCTCGATCAGATCAGCATCCAGGCCTTTGCCCCTGAAACGGGCGGCGATGCGTGAGCCGAGGCGAGTCGGCGAGCCTGGCTCTTCCCGGGCTGCGTTGCGAAGGATTTCCCGGATTTCTTCCTCCATACTTCGTCCGTGGCGTGCAGCGCGGCGCTTGAGCCCCTGTTTGACGACTTCTTCCAACTCTCTGACGATGACCTGGGCCATCATGGCTTCCCGTTGTCTCCCGATGAATGCTATCACGATAGCATTTGGTTCCGTGCAGCGCCACAACAAGGCGGCTGCCCGACGGGCGAACCGCCATTGCCTCACCCACCGCAACGCCGAAACCTCCGTGCACAGATCAGGATGGCGATCCAGCACTGCGTCTCGCAGCCGATTGCCGGAACCTCCTGTCGGGTTCCGCTCTACGAGGGCTCGGCGCCGTGCGACGAGCCAGGCTTTGCCCGTGCGCTGGAGGGAAACCACCGTCGGGCCTGGCGGAAGCTGCGCGCAGGCGCTGAAAGGCATCGGCTGGCAATATGGCAGGGGGAGCATCCGCAGTACCCTTGTTGGATGGATATACTTTGAGAACCGCCGACCGGTTCGACGGCAAAGATTCCCAGGTGATCGACTCAATGGAAGCCTACAAGCTCAAGACCCTCGAGGACTTACTGGCGAGCCCGGAGGAACGCGTTGAGCTGATCGACGGCGAGGTCGTACGGCGGCCCATGGCGCGCTCCGAGCACGGAATCGTGCAAAGTCGCGCATCCGTGGAGCTCAGTCCGTTCGACCGCAAGTCCGGTCCCGGCGGTTGGTGGATCATCACCGAGGTGAGCGTCGCCTACGAGCCGCACCAGTGCCCCAGCCACGACATCGCCGGCTGGCGAAAGGAGCGGATGCCGGAGCGCCCACGTGGCGTCATCGAGCTGGCGCCGGACTGGGTCTGCGAGATCGTCTCGCCCGGGCACGAGCGCAAGGACACGCTCCAGCTCTTTCTGCTGCTGCAGCGTCACAGAGTCCCCTTCTACTGGCTCATCTGGCCCGAAGACCGGGTCCTGATCGCCCACCAGATCGACGGTGAGGGCTACCGGGTCATCAAGTCGATATCGGGCCAGAGCCGGGCCCGTATCCCGCCATTCGAGCAAATCGAGCTGGACCTGGCCTACGTGCTGGGCGAGTAGCCGAAAAGAATGGGTCAGGTCTTGACGTTTGCCTCTGCCGCATCAGGCAAAAGCAAGCCGAGCGGGCAAAATTCAAGACCCCCGATTGCCCGTCGTCCTTCATCGCCTCCGTGGCGTCCTCGCGCCACTGGCACCGGCGCGCCATCTTCTGTGGCAGGTCGATCTCTTCGCGCCCCTTGGTCTCGACGATCCAGACCTTGCCGTCGGTCGTGCGCACCAGGAAATCCGGCGTGTAGGTGGAGAGCTCGCCGTTGGCCGTCACGTACTCGATCTTGAAGCCTACGGCCATGTAGCTCTTGCCGAAGGCCGCCACGTCGGGCGCGTCCTCCAGGAACGCGGCAAAGGCAAGCTCCAGGGAGTCGGCGTTGACCTCCCCCAGCATGGTCTTGAACACGATCTCGCGGGTCTCTGCCGGCGTGAAGCTCTTAACGGGCAGCATCGGATTGCCGAAGTGCTCGGGCTCCAGCTCGGTCAGGTCCTTGAGCTCCCGGTTGTAGCGGCGGGTGAGACGCGGCACCGTGATGTCGAGCGCGTCGATGTTCTTCTCCGGTGATTCCCTCTCGACCTCGGCCACCAGGGGCGGCAGCAGCTTTTCGTAAGCGGTGCTGCGCAGCTCCTCGGCGGCCGGGATCCAGCGCAAGCGCAGCACCGGGGAAATGATCTCGTAGGGCGAGCGCTGAAGATCCGGATGTAAGGCCATGGCGTGGCGGGCCGCCTCATGCTGATGAACCTCGGGCATCAGCGCCCAGGCTTCTTGGCCTGGAGCCTGGCCAAGGCATCCTTGCGAATGGCCCGCCAGTCCGCCGGCGTGAGCTCGCTCTCGGGGCTCTTCAGCCCTTCGAGCAGCTTCGCCTTCAGCTCCTCCTCGGCCTTGCGTTTCTCGTCGGCGCGGATCAGCTCCCGCACGTATTCGCTCACGCTGCTGTAGCGCCCTTGGGCGATCTCCCGATCGACGAACTGCTTCAAGGGGCCGGGCAGAGAGATATTCATGCTCTGCATAAGAGGCACCTCCGGTTTCCCCCCTACCCTGGCACGGGCCTCGCAGATTCCGGCGATCTGGGTACCTCGCATGTCGACCGGACGGCCTTTCCGGCGCCGCTCGCCCGCCAACCGTGCGGCGTGATCCGCCGCCGATGCATCGATAAGGGACGACGCGGCCTTCCAGGTCTTCGCAATCAAGCTGCACCAAGCCGGCGCGGCGCCGGCTCGTGCCCGCGACCTGCCTGTGAAGCCTGCCCGCCAGCCTCTGCGCCCAGGGTCGATTCTGCCGGGAACCGGCGGTACATGGACTGGTAGTAGATGATTGGCACCGCCATCCGGGACAGCAGGAGGGAGGCCACCTCGCCGGCCATGAGGGAGATGGCGAGTCCCTGGAAGATGGGGTCGAACAGGATCACGCTGCCGCCCACGATGACGGCGGCGGCAGTCAGCATCATCGGCCGGAAACGTATCGCCCCCGCGTCCACCACGGCTTGCGCAAGGGGCATCCCCTGGTTTATGCGCAGCTTGATGAAGTCCACCAGGATGATGGAGTTTCGGGTGACGATGCCGGCACCCGCGATGAATCCGATCATGGAGGTGGCGGTGAAGAAGGCCCCCAGCGCCCAGTGCGCCGGCAGGATCCCGACCAGGGAGAAGGGAATCGCCGCCATGATGACGAACGGGGTGCGCAGGGATCGGAACCAGCCCACTACCAGCGTGTAGATCAGGATCAGCACCACCCCGAAGGCCGCCCCGAGATCCCGGAAGACCTCATAGGTGATGTGCCATTCACCGTCCCATTTCATCGCCGGCAAGAGGGTCGAGAAGGGCTGCTGCGTGCTCCAGATCTCCAGGGGGGTCCCCGGCGGCAGACCCTCGAGCTTGAGATCACGTAACGCCTTGTTGAGCTTCAGGATCGCGTAGACGGGGCTCTCCTCCGCACCGCTCACGTCGCCCGTGACGTAGACCACCGGCAGGAGGTTCTTGCGGTAGATGCTCTTCTCCGCAACGTGCTGCTCCGGCCGGACCAGCTCTCCCAAGGGCACGTGCGAGCCGTCCGCCCCGATCACCGGCAGGGGCAGGAGCTCCGAAATCTCCGCCCGCTGGCCGAGCGGGAGGCGCACCCGAATGAGCACGTCCTCCTTCTCGTCCGATGCATGCAGCAGGCCCCCGTCGGCACCGGCCTCGGCGATCCGAACGATCTCTGCCACCTGCTCGGCGCTGATGCGATGCAGCGCGGCCTTCTCCTGATCGAAGTGGAAGGTCAGCTCCGGCTGGTCCGCCTCCATGTACCAGTCCACGTCCACAACGCCCGAGGTGTGCTCGAACACCCCGCGGATGCGGCGGGCGTTCTCGATCTGCTGGGCGTAGTCGGGGCCATAGACCTCCGCGACCAGGGTCTGCAGCACCGGCGGGCCGGGCGGCACCTCCGCGACCTTGACCCGTGCACCGTACCGCTCCGCGATCGGCTGGAGCTTTTCCCGCAGCCGCTTGGCGATCTCGTGGCTCTGCAGGCTGCGCTCCTCCTTGCGGACGAAGTTCACCTGGATGTCGGCCACGTTCGGGCCCTTGCGCAGGAAGTAATGCCGGATAAGGCCGTTGAAGTTGTAAGGCGCGGCGATCCCCGCGTAGATCTGGTAATCGGTCACCTCGGGCTCCCGGCTCACCCCGGCCGCAATGGCCCGGGCGACCCGCAGCGTCTTCTCCAGGGTGGTGCCTTCGTCCATGTCGATGATCACCTGGAGCTCGCTCTTGTTGTCGAAGGGCAGCATCTTCACCTTCACCGCCCCGATGAAGAGGAGCCCAACGGCGCCCACCAGAAGCAGCGTGATCCCGCACAGGAAGGCGATGCCGCGCCACCGGTGCCGGATCAGGGGTCCCATGACCCGTCGGTAGGCGCGCATGGTCCAGTCCTCCCGCTCCCGGGTGGCGGTGCCCCGTGCCGCGATCCGGCGCAGCATCCGGTTGGCAGCCCAGGGCGTCACCACGAAGGAGACCGCCATGGAGAACAGCATGGCGGCGGTAGCGCCGATCGGGATCGGCCGCATGTACGGCCCCATCAGGCCCTGCACGAAGGCCATGGGCAACACGGCGGCAATGACGGTCAGGGTGGCCAGGATCAAGGGGCTGAGCACCTCGTTCACCGCATCGATCACCACCTCGGTCAGCGGACGCCCCTTGTTCTGCGGCAGCCGAAAGTGACGAACGATGTTCTCCACGTTCACGATCGGGTCGTCCACCAGGATGCCGATCGAGAAGATCAGGGCGAACAAGGTGACCCGGTTGAGGGTGAAGTCCAGTAGGTAGAAGGTGACCAGGGTCAGGGACAGGGTCACCGGGATCGCAACCGCCACCACCAGGGACTCCCGCCAGCCGAGCACGAGGGCGATCAGCAGCGTCACCCCGATGACGGCGAGGCCCATGTGGAACAGGAGCTCGTCGGACTTGTCCGTCGCCGTACGCCCGTAGTTCCGCGTGACAGTCACCTGGACCCCGTCCGGAATGACGTTGCCCTTCAGGAGCTCGACCTTCCGCAGCACCTCGGTGGCAACGTTGATGGCGTTCGTACCGTGGCGCTTGGCAACCGCAATGGTGACCGCCGGCTCTTCCCCGTTGACAAAGCGGATACGCTGGTCGGTCGACAGCCCTGCAGCGCGCGCACGCTTCGGCCCGGTGGCGGCCGCCCCGCCCTCCGATTTGCCCTTCCCGAAGAGGACGTAGCTCACCGGCTCTTCGGGACCGTCCAGGACATCCGCGATGTCCCGCAGGTAGACCAGCTGCCCTCGGTGGACTCCGACGACGACGGACTCCACCTCGGCCGCGCTGCGCAGGAAGCCGCCAGTCTCCACCAGGATCTCCTCGTCCCGTGTCGGCAGGCTGCCCGCCCGGGTCTGCTGGTTGGCCGCCTCGAGGCTGCGCACTACCTTGCTGGGGTCGATCTGGTAGGCGGTGAGACGGCTGGCGTCCAGCTCGACACGCACCTGGCGGCGCAGCCCGCCGATCACGGTCGTCTCGGAGACGTCCTTCACCTGCTTGACCGCGTCGTTCACGGCAGCCGCCACCCGCCGCAGGGCAAAGCCGTCGTATTGGCCGCCGTGCAGGGTGAGCGCCAGAATGGGAACGTCGTCGATCCGCCGCGGCTTGACCAGGGGGAGGGATGCGCCGGGCGGGATGAAGTCGAAATTGGCGTAGAGCTTCTGGTTCAGCTGGACGATGGCCCGCTCCTCGTTCCATCCCACCAGAAAGCGCACGATGGTCAGCGACTGACCGGGGCTTGCCGTAGAGTAGATATACTCCACCCCCGGGAGCTCCCAGACGAGCTTCTCGAGGGGCTTGGTGACCCGCTCCTCGACCTCCTTCGCCGTGGCGCCCGGCATCTGGACGAAGACGTCGATCATCGGAACGCTGATCTGCGGCTCCTCTTCCCGCGGCAGCAGCCAGACCGCGATTGCGCCCAGGAAGATAGAAGCTCCGACCACGAGTGGCGTGAGCGGAGACTCGATAAAGAAGGCGACGATCCGCTTGATGACGCCGAACCGGCGAACCCGATAGCCGCCCTTGCGCTTCATGGCCACTCGCCCTCGCTCCGAAATGCCTCTCCTCTACAAGCTCTACACCGCCGGCCTTCGCCGGGAACCGGGAGCACACCAATGCGGCGTCCCGCCTGCGGACTCCTCGGCGGGTATCGCATTCAGCTTTGGACCTCTTGTCCTTGCGGCCACATGCGTAGCTCGCGAAGCCTCACCCTCCTTCTCGCCTCGGTACCAGATGCGCCGCCCGGAGCTCCGCGCCAGCACCGCCAACTCCACATGCTAAGGATAGTTCCGCATATTCAAATGTGCTAATCTCGCTTCACCTGCCGGGAGACAATGGGGTGGTGTCTCCCCGGCACGGCGGATGGCGGGCGGCGTCAACAGGCACGGCACCCGGCCAACCGATGTGAAAGACACATGGCCAAATCAGGATGCGTCCCGCCCACATGGCCGAGACGGTCCAATTGTGATATCGGTCGCGTTAAGCCGTACGGCGATCAATGACAATCGGGACAAGATCCCGG
>JARRNE010000354.1:0-3952 GCA_037385305.1 Chromatiaceae bacterium
CAGCGCCTCTTCGACGAGCGGAACCCCAAGCCGACACGCTGGTAGGCCGGTCGGCGCGAAGCACGCATCGTACCGCATGGTAGTGTCACCCCCTCCTGGAGTCCGTGCACCATGTCGATGGTATCGCAGGCATCCTGCGGCATGGGAACAGCCCGGTAGACCCCGGCACGGCGCTTCTTGAGGGTCTCGAACACGATAGCTCGCCGTGAGAAGTCGAAGCTCCTGGGCGTAAGCGCCAGGGCTTCGCAAATCCGGCAGCCGGTTTTCCGGAGACGCCTTTTGTGGGCAGCCGAGCCAGCAGAACCGGGCCTTCGGGCGAGATTTGCCTCCATTTTCTTTTTCCAAGGCGTGGGAAGCCTCCACAAGGATAGCGCTGCTCCAGAGACGAGAATATCCGACGGGTGAAAACACCAGGATTTCGTTCTTATCGAAAGCTCAGGATTATGGAAAGTTGGCAGTGATCGGAGCCGATAGCTCGTGGCTTTTCGGATCCGATCACTTTTCATAACGATGCCCCCTGTAGCTCGGCGATCAGTCGGTCGGGTAAGGTGAACTGACCGCGGCGAAGCGATAGGGGTACGACCGACTCGATGGCCTCGAGCTTCTCGGTGGGGTCGGCCTGTAGATAGAACTCGGCGGTCTGCATGTTGGCGTGACCCAGCCAAAGCGCGACCTTACGCAGATCGCCAGTGGCTTGGTAGATCACCATTGCGCACGAGTGACGCAAGGCGTGGGGCGAGACCTGTTTGCTAATGAGCGAGGGACAGTGCGCCGCGGCTTGGCTCGCGTACTTGCGCAGCAGATAGGCGAAGCCCACGCGGGTCATGGCCCGGTTTTGATGGTTGACGAACAGTTCCGGTACCGAGACTTCGCCACGAACTGCCAACCATGCCCGGACATCCTCGGCGGCCTGCTTCCACAAGGGCAGGGCCCGCTGCCGACGGCCTTTGCCCTGGATGTGAACGGTGGGCGTTGGCTGCAGGCAAAGCGCCGTCAGTGGTAGTCCGATCAGTTCCGACACCCGTAGCCCGGCGGCAAAGCAGACATGGAGCATGGCCCGATCACGGATTCCACACCGCGTCTGCACGTCCGGTGCGTTCAACAGGGCCTGGATCTCCGTCTGGGTCAAATAGGCGATCAGTGGCTGATCGATTTTCTTGGTGGGGATCGCCAGGATTTCACGGATTTGCTCCAGCAGTGCCGGTGCCCGGTACTCCACGAAGTGCATAAACGACTTGATCGCGGCCAGACGGGTATTGCGAGTCCGGGGGCTGTTGCCTCGAGCGGCTTCCAGGTGGGCCAGGAAGTCCTGGACCAGCCGGGCGTCAATCTGCTCCAGAGAGAGCGCCGAGGGCGTCACACCAAATTTCCGGCTGGCGAACTCGAACAGCAACTGAAAGCTCTGAGCATAGCTCGCGCACGTGTGAGCGCTGGCGCCGCGCTGGATTGGCAGTCGCTCGCGCAAGAAGGCAGTGATGTGCGGTGCGATCGGCGTCATGACGCAGTCCCCCCATCGATAAACGCTTCGCAGCGACGGGCGATGTCGTCCATCAATTGCGGGACGGTTTCCAGGTACCAGTAAGTGCTGTCGACCTTTGCGTGCCCCAGGTAGGTCGTAAGTGCCAGCGTATGGCGGCCGACCCGGTCGCGCTCCTCGGGACAGGCCAGCAGCACCTTCACGGCAAAGCTGTGGCGCAGATCCATCAGCCGGGGCCTGCGCGCTCCGGGTAGAGTCGGGATACCGGCAGAATCGATCAGCGCGTGGAAAGTCTCGGCCACGACGGTGTGGGAGAGCCCACTGCCGCGCCGCGATACGAACAGATGCGGATCGTTGCCGGCGATGCGGCGTCGCCGATCAAGATACTGCTCAAGCGCCCTCTCGGTGGACTCATGCAGCGGTATCAGCCGACTCTTGCGGAACTTGCCCTCGCGAATAACCAACCCGTCCGGGGTGATGTCGTCCAGCCGCAGAGCGCGTGCCTCGGCAACGCGCATGCCCGTAACGGCAAGCAGCCCGAACAGGGTGCTGTAGGTATACGGCCGCAAGGTGCCGGCAGGACCGAGTCGCCGTGCCTGCATGACAAGCCGCTGGATTTCCTCGTCAGTGAAGATGTAGGGACGTGGCCGTTGGCGTTGACCACAGAACAGACCTTCAGGCGGGATCTCGTGGCGCACGTCCTCAGCACGCATAAACTGGGCAAAGCGCATGACGATACCCAGCCGATTCTGCCGCTGCGCTTCGCTGCTCACAGCGCCTGCCCAGTCAACCGCAGTACGCGCCACGATGTACTCGTCGCCACGTTCCATCGCGAAAGCGGCGAAGTCGCGCAGATAGTGCTCGACGCCCTGGAGCTGAAAACCCGCGCTGCGCCGCACGGCCACATAAGCCTCGACCGCTGCTATCAACATGATGTCACCTCCGGCCAGGGCCTGGCGATTTGCCGGAGTAATTGCACGTCGACCTTGGCGTAGACAGCGGTTGTTTCGACCGAGGCATGGCGCAACACGACGCCGATGGCCGGCAGGCTCATGCCCTCGCGCAGCATCCTGGTGGCGGCGGAGTGCCGCAGAAGCCGCGCACCATGAATCGGCGCCTGGATGTCGGCGCGATGCATCGCGCGGGTCACGATCTGACCCACCGTTTGGTACGACAAGCCCTTGATGGGTGCTACGGCAGTGACAAAGACATGCCCATCATCGACGACGGGGCGTTGCTCCAGATAGGCCAAGATGGCGTCGCCGGCATCCTGTGGCAAAGGCAATCGGCATTGGCGCCGGTTCTTGCCCGCGACAAGCACCGTCCCCGCTTGCCAGTCGATCGCGGCGAGCCTCAAGTCGGCGACATCCCCCGCACGCAGTCCCAGGCGAGCAAGCAGCAACAGCACCGCTCGATCGCGTACCCCAATGGAGACCGTTAGATCGCAACTGGCGATGACGCGCTCGACGGCCTCGCCCGACAGATACTTCGGCAAGCGGGCCAGGCGCCAGTGGGCGATGGTAGGAATGGCCTGATCCAACCCGGCTGCGCACTGGCCCGTGGCGACCAGAAAACGCAGGAACATACGCACGGCAGTCACCACTTGCTTCGCGTGACCAAGGCCATAGCGACTTGCCCGATCGTGCACGAATGCACGGAGCGCTTGGGCATCATAGCGCTCCGGTTGATCGCCCAACCTCTGGAGAAGGTCGAGCAGCGTCAGCCGATAGTTGTCCAGAGTGACAGCGAGCGTTCCGCGCTGGGTGCTCATCCAACGTCGAAAAGTGGCCAGCAAGGCCGGTTCGGGCGTTATCGACACAGCCGGCTGCGGGCACGCCAGCCGATCCGTTTCAGCAAGGAAATCGACGAAATGACCGGCACCGACAAACCCGTGCCGCGAATTTCCTCCGGCATATTTCAGCCGGTGGTGCCGTTGCAGATGTTCGCCAAAGGCCGCCAATGCAGTCCGATCGAGCTGCGGCAAGGTCAACCCGGTGTCGGCTGCCCACAAGGCAAAATGATGGGCGGCGCGGACCGCTCGGCGTACGGAACCACGCTGATAGCCGCGTTCGGCAAGCCAAGCGACGAAATCCTCCAGCGTTGGACCTGCGGGGCCTTGCCGGTACCGAGCCAGCGTGTGGGGGTCTTTGAAATAAGCTGTCAGCATGCTGCTCTCCTTCAGTTGGCGCCCTGAAGGACGGCAGCATTATGCAAAGTGATTCCAGGGCTAGGCGCGTTAAAATCGTCGATATATCAGACGACTGCTGCCGCCTTGAGACAGCATACTTTTCATAATCCTGAGCTTTCGATAAGAACGATTATGGAAAGCTTTCCATAATCGTTCCATTGCTACTCGCACCCCAGGTTTCGCAAGAGACGGAAGATCGTGCTGGCCGACGGCGCGCTGGACGGTCTGCTCTAGGAACGCGCGCAGGGCATTAGGTGATCTCATCCATAAAGGCCCTGGCGGTCAGG
>JARRNE010000355.1:0-5549 GCA_037385305.1 Chromatiaceae bacterium
CTCACACGCTGGTTACCTTGGATCCGGTCCGGCGATGGGGCAGAGGACATGCACTCCCGCGCCGGCGAGCAGGCGAGCCGTCTCGAACAGGGGCAGCCCCATCACACCGGAATAGCTTCCCCGCAATTCCGATACGAAGACGGCCCCAATTCCCTGGATGGCGTAACCTCCGGCCTTGTCCGCCGGCTCCCCCGTGTCCCAGTAAGCCTCGATCTCCCGCCGCTCTATCGCCCGAAAGCTGACCTCGCTCGCGCTTAGGGCCTGCTCCTCCAGCTCGCCCACCAGCGCGACGCCGGTCAGGACAGAGTGCGTCCGCCCGGCCAGGAGCCGCATCATGGCGGCGCCGTCTGCCCGATCCCTGGGCTTGCCGAGGATACGTCCCTCGACGACCACCGCGGTGTCTGCCGCAAGCACGGGCAGCTCCCATCTGCCGGCAGTCTGAGCCCGTCCCGCGCGGGCCTTGTCCATGGCAACCCGAAGCACAAAGGCTTCCGGGGTCTCGCCCGAGAGGGGCGTCTCGTCGAGCTCGCCCGCAACGACTCCGAAGGACACGCCGATCTGGGCGAGAAGCTCCCGCCGCCGCTGTGAATTGGACGCCAACAGGACGTGCGGGTTCGACAAAGGGTCCTCCTGGCGTGGTTGCGGCCGAGAACGCGCGCGGTCTCTATCCGCGATGATATGGATGGCCCCTGAGGACGCTCCAGGCCCGGTAGAGCTGCTCCGCCAGGATGACCCGAACCAAGGGGTGGGGCAAGGTAAGCGGCGACAGCGACCACAGGGCATTGCAACGGGCGAGGCAAGGATCGGCAAGTCCGTCCGGTCCCCCCACGAGCAACGCGACGTCCCTCCTGTCGGCCATCCAGCGCGCAAGCTCCTCGGCCAGCTGCTCCGTGCTCAGAGAGCGCCCCCGCACATCCAGCACAATCACCCGGACGCCCTTGGGTATCGCTGCGAGTATGCGCTCACATTCAACCCGGCGGGCGACTTCCGGGCTCCCGCCCTTTCCACGGTGACCCGGCTCGATTTCCACCAGCCGGAGGCAGCACTCCGGGGGCAGGCGCTTCGCGTACTCCCGATACCCCGCATGAACCCAGCCCGGCATGCGCCGGCCGACACTCAATAGGTAGACGCGCACGTACCCGAGATCAGTCGAGGGACGGTCCGAGGAGGAAATCGACGCTCTCGAAGCCGTGATCCTCCAGCAGGTCCAGGGCATCCTCCACCCAGTGGTTGTCGTCGGTTCGCTCGATCTCCGAAATCAAACTGCTGACATAGCGATAGGCTTCGTGTCGCGACATGTCCTCCGGCACCGTTACCAAACGAATCCGGCCGACGTCCTTGCTCGGCAGCACCATCAGTCGATCGGTCATCGTGCGCCTCCTCCGCGGAGCGGGGTGCGGCGGCATTACCGGTCCGCCGGAAAGCGGCCGGCTCTCAGATCCGAGGTGCCCCACCCCCCGCGGCCGATCCGCCACCTTGAATCATATACGGGGGACCCGGTCGCGTCCTAGGAACGCACCGATCTATTGGGCGACTGGCGGGACATCTGCAGTGAAATACGAGCCCTGCGAGGTGATTAGCACTATGGCTCAGCTGGGAGATCTATCGACGGTCCTGCCGACCCGCACCCGACCCTGGCCCTGCAGCTGAGTTATCGCGTTAATCACCCCCTGCGAAGGCGATAAGCGCCGCACGACGGGATCGATCAGTGCTTCCCGAGCGCATACGCGCACGGCTTCGCCCTGCCGTGGGTACCCACCGCGGGACGCTATAATCACACCCTCACCCTCCCCGCAGCGGCCCCGAAGGCCGCTCAACGCATTCCAACAGGCAAAGAATATGACGAATTCGTACCCGCGCTTCCAAGCGCTGCTGCAGGACCGCATCCTGATCCTGGACGGCGCAATGGGCACCATGATCCAGCGCCACAAGCTCACCGAAGCAGATTTTCGGCGTGAACGCTTTGCCGACTGGCCTCGCGATCTAAAGGGAAACAACGACCTGCTCGCCATCACCCAGCCGGACATTATCCGCGGCATCCATCAGGCCTATCTGAAGGCCGGCGCCGACATCATCGAGACCAACAGCTTCAACGCCAACCGTATCTCCATGGCGGATTACGGCATGGAGGAGCTGAGCCACGAGATCAACGTGGTCGCGGCGCGCCTGGCGCGGGAGGCGGCAGACGCCGCGAGCACGGCAGACAAGCCCCGCTTCGTCGCCGGCGTGCTCGGCCCGACCAACCGGACCCTGTCCATCTCGCCGGACGTCAACGATCCCGGCTTTCGCGCCCTGACCTACCGCGAGCTGGTCGCCGCCTACGCGGAGGCCGCCCGCGGACTCATTGAGGGCGGGGCAGACCTGCTGCTCATCGAGACCATCTTCGACACCCTGAACGCCAAGGCCGCGATCTTCGCCTGCGAGCAGGTCTTCGCCGAAGACGGCGTCCAACTGCCGATCATGATCTCGGGGACCATCACCGATCAGTCCGGCCGCACCCTCACCGGCCAGACGGTCGAGGCTTTCTACAACTCCCTGCGGCACTCACGGCCCGTCTCCATGGGCCTGAACTGCGCCCTCGGCCCCTTCGAGCTGCGCCAGCACGTGGCGGAGATGGCCCGGGTCTGCGAGACCTATGTCTCCGCCCACCCCAACGCCGGCCTGCCCAACGAGATGGGCGGCTACGACCTCGTCCCCGAGGTGATGGCGGAGGAGATCGCCGAGTGGGCCGAGAGCGGTTTCCTCAACATCGTCGGCGGCTGCTGCGGCACGACCCCGGACCACGTCCGGGCCATCGCGGCCGCAGTCGCGGGGAGGCGTCCGCGGGCCCTGCCCGCGATCCCTCCTGCCTGCCGGCTCTCCGGCCTGGAGCCGGTCAACATCGACAAGGCGCTCAACTTCGTCAACATTGGCGAGCGGGCCAACGTCACCGGCTCCGCCCGCTTCAAGCGCCTGATCATGGACGACAAGTACGACGAGGCCCTGGCAGTGTGCCGCGAGCAGGTGGAGAACGGCGCCCAGATCGTGGACATCAATATGGACGAGGCGATGCTCGACGGCGTGGCCGCCATGCGCCGCTTCCTCAACCTGTGCGCCGCTGAGCCGGACATCGCCAAGGTCCCCTACATGCTCGACTCCTCCAAATGGGAGATCCTGGAGGCGGGGCTGCAGTGCGTGCAGGGCAAACCCATCGTCAACTCCATCTCCATGAAGGAGGGCGAGGCGAAGTTCATCGAGCAGGCGCGGCTCTGCCGGCGTTACGGGGCGGCGGTCATCGTCATGGCCTTTGACGAGCAGGGGCAGGCGGACAGCAAGGCGCGCAAGGTGGAGATCTGCACCCGGGCCTACCGTCTGCTCACCGAGCAAGTGGGGTTCCCCGCCGAGGACGTCATCTTCGACCCCAACATCTTCGCCGTGGCCACCGGCATCGAGGAGCACGCCAACTACGGCGTTGACTTCATCGAGGCCACCCGGGAGATCAAGCACACCCTGCCCCACGCCCTCGTCTCGGGGGGCGTCTCCAACGTGTCGTTCGCATTCCGGGGCAACAACCCGGTGCGCGAGGCGATCCACGCGGTCTTCCTCTACCACGCTATCCGTGCGGGAATGGACATGGGCATCGTCAACGCGGGCCAGCTCGCCGTCTACGACGAGATCCCGGCGGAGCTGCGCGAGGCGGTGGAGGACGTGGTGCTCAACCGCCGGGAGGATGCCACCGAGCGCCTGATCGAGCTCGCCCCCAAGTACAAGGGCGACGGCGCCGCCGTCGAGGACAGGCAGGACCAGGCCTGGCGGGAATGGCCGGTGGAGAAGCGGCTCGGGCATGCGCTGATCAAGGGCATCACCGAGCACATCGAGGCCGACACTGAGGAGGCCCGGCAGACACTGGGCGTACCCCTGAAGGTCATCGAGGGCCCGCTGATGGACGGCCGGTGGCCTACCTGCAGCCCTTCCTGGAGGCGGAGAAGGCGGGCAGCGAGGCCCGGAGCGCCGGCAAGATCCTGATGGCGACCGTCAAGGGCGACGTGCACGACATCGGCAAGAACATCGTCGGCGTCGTCCTGCAGTGCAACAACTACAAGGTGGTCGATCTCGGCGTCATGGTACCGGCGGACACCATCCTGCAGAAGGCGCAGGAGGTGGGCGCCGATATCATCGGGCTCTCGGGCCTCATCACCCCCTCGCTCGAAGAGATGGTTCACGTCGCCGGGGAGATGCAGCGCCAGGGCTTCCGCATCCCCTTGCTCATCGGGGGGGCCACTACATCGAAGGCCCACACTGCCGTGAAGATCGCACCAGCCTATGCGCAGCCGGTGGTCTACGTGCCCGACGCCTCCCGGGCGGTCGGGGTCGCGAGTAACCTGCTGTCCAAGGAGCTGCGCGAAGGCTACGTCCGCTCCATCGCCGCGGAATACGAGGCGGTGCGGGAGCGGCGAGCCGGCAAGGCCCAGGCGCGATCTCTCGCTGCCATCGACGAGGCCAGGCGCAATCGCACCGCCATCGACTGGGAGCACTACGCCCCTCCGGTACCTCGCGAGCCGGGGGTGCAGGTCTTTCCGGACATCCCGCTCCAGGAGGTCGCCCGCTACATCGACTGGACCTTCTTCTTCCACGCCTGGGAGCTGCGCGGCCGCTATCCCCAGATCCTGGATGACCCCGAGAAAGGCACGGAAGCCCGCAAGCTCTTCGACGACGCCCACGCCATGCTGGAGCAGGTCATCGCCGAGAAGTGGCTTCGCGCCGCGGCGGTCATCGCGCTCTTCCCCGCCAACGCGGTCGGTGACGACATCGCAGTCTTCGGAGACGAAGAACGGACCGACCCCATCGCGGTCTTCCACTGCCTGCGCAAACAGGGCCGGCAGCCGGAGGGCAAGGCCAACGAGAGCCTGGCGGACTTCGTCGCCCCGATCGAGACCGGCCTGGCCGACTACCTCGGCGCCTTCGCCTGCACGGCCGGGATCGGGATCGACGAGCGTGTACAGGCATTCGAGTCGGATCACGACGACTATTCGGCCCTGATGCTCAAGGCCATCGCAGACCGCCTCGCCGAGGCCCTGGCCGAGATGCTCCACGAGCACGTGCGGAAGCGCCACTGGGGCTACGCCGAGGAGGAGCGCTTCACCAACCCCGAGCTGATCGCCGAGCGCTACCAGGGCATCCGCCCGGCCCTCGGCTACCCCGCCTGCCCGGATCACACGGAGAAGGACATCCTGTGGGAGGTCCTCGACGCCCAGGCGAACACCGGCATCTGGCTCACCGAGTCCAAGGCAATGGTGCCCACCGCGGCGGTAAGCGGGCTCTACTTCTCCCACCCGGAATCCCGCTACTTCGCCGTCGGCAAGATCGGCAAGGACCAAGTCCAGGACTACGCCGAGCGTAAGGGGATGCCACTACAGGAGGCGGAGCGCTGGCTCGCGCCCAACCTGGCCTACGAGCCATAGTCGTATTGCGCAGGATTCTCTCCGTCTTCAACGAGAGCGCATACGAGCATCCAGAGCCCGATCACAGGGCGTAATCAAACGTCGACCGGGGTTCCGGACCTCCTCGTG
>JARRNE010000356.1:0-10727 GCA_037385305.1 Chromatiaceae bacterium
CCGCTTTTCGGACCCGGGCTATATCGCCGGTCTGCTGGAGGTCTACCGCCGCAAATACGTCGGCAATTCGCCGGATCTGATCATTCCCACCTACACGCCGGCGCTCGAGTTTCTTCTTGACCATGGCCGGGACCTGTTTCCCGGTGTTCCCGTCGTCTTCTGCGACGCAGACAGCCGGTTCGTCAACGCGCGGGCAATACCCAGGAACGTCACCGGCATCACCAGCTCGCCAGATATAGCGGGCACAGCAGGGCTGGCCCTGCGGCTGCATCCCGACGCCCAGGGAATAGCGGTGATCGTCGGGTCCCACGCCTTGGACAGGCTCTTCGAACGCCGGGCCCGGCGGGACCTGCAACCTTTCGAGGACAGGGTTGCGCTCACCTGGCTGCGGGGAATGCCATTCGAAGAGCTCCTGGCCGCGGTCCAAAGACTGCCCCGCGATACGCCGATCCTATATGTGCTCGAGCTCGAGGACCGAGCCGGCGAGAGCCTGTTTCCCTTTTACACCACAAGCCGCCTCGAAGGTGTCGCGAATGCGCCGATTTACGGGCTCTGGGATACCCTGATCGGACACGGCATCATGGGCGGTCGTCTGATCACGATCGAGGACGACGGGTTTCAGGCCGCGCAGATGGGAGTGCGTATTCTGCGAGGGGAGAACCCGGCAACCATACCGATTGTCTTCCGGAAGACAAACCCGGCGATCGACTCCGGGAGGCACAGGCCACCTTGACGGACGAGTATCGCCGACGCACACAGGCGGAAGCGCTCGCGGCTCGACTGCGCGGAAGGCTGGCACGATTCAGCAGAGAGCGCAGCCTGGGCACCATGGCCACCTCCATATCCCACGAGATCAACCAGCCCCTGATCGCAATCCAGAACTACGCGCAGGCGGCCAAGCAACGCCTCCAGAGTAATGTCGACGACAAACCCAAGCTCATCAAGCTCTTCGCGAAGATCGAGGGGCAGGCAGAGCGCGCTGGCGCCATCACTCAGCGCGTCCGGTCGCTGGTCAACGCAAACGAGCCACACTTAACCCCCACGTCCCTTAGTCCCCTGGTCGAAGAGGTCATCCGGATGATGGGGCCGGAGACCGAGAGCCGGGGGTGCCGTATCACCTGTAGGTCGAGCGGCGATCTTCCCCTGGTCTTGGCCGACCCGCTGCAAGTTCAGCTTGTGTTGGTCAATCTCCTGCACAACGCGATGAAGAGCATTTGCTCGGGCGACCAGTACGACAAACGCGTGTCCGTCGACCTGCACCCGATCAATGATGAGAAAGCGCGGATCAGCGTGGCGGATCGTGGACCCGGGATTCCGCCGGATCGGGTCGCGGACATCTTCGAGCCCCTTTACTCCGGCTCAAGTGGCGGCATGGGCATGGGACTCGCCATTTCCCGAACGATTATCGACGCCCATGGGGGGCGGCTCTGGTACGAGCCGAATCCTGCCGGGGGAGCTATCTTCCGATTCACCTTGCGGACAGCCGAGCCATGAGTCACACGGAGGAGCAGACCGTATTCGTCGTTGATGACGACGCCGCGGTGCGGGACTCGATCGCGGAACTCGTCGAGTCCGTCGGGCTCAAGGCCGAGGTCCATGCTTCCGCGTCGGCATTTCTGGACGCGTTTCAACCTGAGCGCCCGGGTTGTCTTGTGCTCGATGTGCGGATGGCGGAAATGAGCGGTCTGGTCCTGCAGGAGAGGCTCAATGAGCTGGGGATCGGGATGCCCGTGATCATGCTCACCGGCCATGGCGACGTCCCAATGGCTGTTCAGGCGATGAGAAGCGGTGCCGTCGATTTCATCCAGAAACCCTACCGGGACCAGGCCTTACTGGACAGCATCAACGCCGCCTTGTCCACCGACGCTGCCGCCAGGCGCTCGAGCGCTGCCGCGGACAACTTTGATCAGTGCGTTGCGGGCCTGACGGAACGGGAACGGGAAGTACTCCACCACCTGCTGGCGGGCAGCACCAGCAAGGAGACCGCCAGGGCACTGGCGATCAGTCCGCGTACCGCTGAGGCGCACCGGCGCAGTCTGCTGCGCAAGTTCGAGGTCGGCTCGGCGAAGGAGCTGATACGGCTGTCCGTTTCTTCAGGCGAGGGAAGATAGTCTCGGCCCAACCTGTCAATGCACTGATTGCCATCCCGGGCTCCCACCAGCATGCCTTTTCTGCCTGCGGTGGGAATTGAGCCAGGAAAGCACCGATTGGGGCATACAGGTCAAAGGGCACGCCCTGACCACGCCCTAACCGCCCCCCAGACGAAAGACCCCGCCGAAGCGGGGTCGTCTCGCCGCTCCTTACAGGAGCCGTCCACTTGTCGTGTTTTTTTCTTCTCCGCCAGCCGGCGAACAGAAGATCCTCGGCAAGTCTCGCGCCGTGCTCCCGGTGCGGCTCACTTCCGTGAGCCTTACGCCTCGATCGTCGCCTCACGGCCAATTCCGGCCGCTCACCCCCAGCTGCGGGGCGGCGGCAATCCAACGGTTAGCGGACACATCACCAGGCATACCCCGTGTCAGGAGGGGGCTCGCTATTCCTAGAGGGGATCCGGGGTGTTAATCAGGACTGCGAAGCCTGGCTCTGGCCTCCAAGACGAGGGGAAATCGCCATCAAGGAGAATATCGTGATACGTCCCCGGTTTTCTCTCTGGTTTTCCCTGGTTTTCTCTCGCGCCGGGCGTTGCACGACGGGTAGAGCCGGCGCCCCTTGCAGAAGAATCTCCCCCCGCCCCAAATCGCCCCGTGATCGCCCTGTCGCTTCCAGGAGGTGCGCCAGACGATGGGGCATGCTGCGGACGGACGTGTAGCCGGCGGTTCGAGCCGAGCCGCTGCGCCCGGGTTTTCGCCCGCCCGGCGAAAATGACGCTTCCGAGAGCCTTGTAAGTTCCGTTTGCGTTGCATATGCTTCTTTCATGAAACACAACTGTTCCTGCGGATGGTGAAGATGAGCCCACGATCGTACGTTTCCCTCACTCGACGCCTCCAGTGCAGCCGGTCGGACACTTCCTGCGGCTCGGGGAGTCGGGCTACAGGAAGTTAGCCGATCTCAACGCGTCTGGATTTTTCCCCGCTCAACATGTGGTGGTTGATGCTTCAAAGCGACACCATCAGAAGGAGCTCCTCGCCGATTTGAGGGCTTCCGGTGTGGAGATCGTGCTAGACACTAAGTCTGCAGAGCTGGGGACCCTGCACAAGTGCTCAGGGCATGACCCGACCTCCGGCGGAAACGGCATTTTCTCGATGGTCGTATGAGTGACGCCGACCGCCGTGCACGACAGGTGAAAGATCTGAAAGCGTCACCCGACCAAGCTTCCCGTCGGGGGGTTGACATCGGCCGGCTGATGAAGAGGCTGGCAGACCACAGCAAGCAAGCGGAAAAGATGCTTCAGACATTGGACGACTTACACGAAAGCCGGGGTAATTCGGCTTCCCGGGCCCCTTGTATCTAAGCGCGGCAGCCGGCGGAGTCTGCAGCGCTCAACACAGAGAACTCAGGGTCATGAGCCAAACTGCAATTATCAGATACCTGGATGAGCTTCAGGGTGAGGGCGGACTCAAGGGCAGTGACATCGCGAACATGACCGGCGTCTCCAAGGCAACGGTCTCCCGCTGGCGCGCCGGCTCCGCAAAGCCGCAGCCTCGAAACGAGCTGTTGCTGTCGGATTTGTACTACGTCGTCGGCAGGCTTCAAGAGTATTACTCGGCCGACGAGATTCGTAGCTGGCTGTATGCCCGGCACCCTCAGCTGGGCGGGCAGCGGGCGATCGATCTCATCCACGACGACAAGACGATCGAAGTTCTGCGCGTGCTCGATCGCCTGGATTCCGACGTGTATGTCTAGCTTATGGACTCCAGGCACAGACCGCGCGACAGCCGGCTGATCGACGCGCTGGAGGCTCATGCCCCCAAGCCGTTCGGGGGGACGGTCTGGCGGGCTGTCCGTGAATCTCGCGATCCTGCGACATGCAGCGCTGCCGGCGGCCGCTGGGATGACGCGACCTTCGATGTGCTCTACACCGCCCAGGAACGCGACGGGGCGGTTGCCGAAATGCATTTCCATCTCATGCGCGGGCAGCCCATTTTTCCCTCCAAGGCAAGATACAAGCTGTACGAGCTCAATCTGGAGCTGGATCCTGTCCTGGATCTCTCTTCGGCCGACGACTTGACGGCGCTTGGGGTGGACATGCGCCGTTTCGGCCAGCTATCGTACGAGGGCCGTGGTCAGGAGTACCCAGCCACACAACAGATTGCAGAGGCCGCCTACTTTCTTGGGTTTTCGGGCCTTCTGGTGCCGAGCGCCCGCTTCGAGTGCGTCAACGTCATCGTCTTCTGTGACCCTGCCGGCCCGGCTGCCGTGGAAATCGTCCGGGATCATGGCCTGATCGACTGGCAGCAATGGCGCGAAAGTCAGGAGCTCTCGTTCCGGACGCTCGCGGTCAACTCCACCGCATAGTTTCATTGCAGGCTCCTCCGTTCGGGTCTCTGTCCCTAAAGCTCTCACTTAGAACGTACGACCTCGCGCCGGGAGCCGGTAGATCGATATCAGGTCGTGGAGGCCATGAATGCGAGAGCTTCCCTGCAGCAGAGGAGTCAAGTTGACAAATGCCCTTCGGAGACCAGCATCCATGATCACCGTAGAGCCGATCGACAAGAACACCTTCCGCGTGACGGTCAAAGGACGGACAACGACGACGCACACCGTTACCCTGAGCTCCCCCTACTACGAGAAGCTCACGGGGAAACAGGTCACGCCGGAAGTGTTGGTCGAGAAATCCTTTGAGTTCCTTCTGGACCGGGAGAGCAACACGAGCATCCTGCGCTCGTTTGAACTGCCCGTCATAGGCCAGTACTTTCCCGAGTACGAGACGACCATCAGCAAGATGTTGACGACGAAAGGGTAACCGTTTCGCAACGCACCGCCTCCCTCCCCCTGTCAAGTCGTCGTCTCGACTACCGGTCCGCCCTAACTGCCGTATCCACGCCTTTCCGTATGGCGACTAGCGCTATCCCTCAGCTGTGCGCAGGGGTCGGGTACAGGCCGTCGAGACACGCCGTGAATGCATTCCATGCCGGCCCTCGCCCCGGAGCAGAGACTGAGCCGAAAGCAAGACGATTGCATCAAATGCTAGGATCGTGGGCTCCTTACCAAAGGCTTGATGAGGCACCATGACGTGAGCCGGGAATTGCCGGGGCCGGCCGGTTGGGCCTTGCTACGAACGCTTGTCGTGGCCACGCGAGGTGACCTACTTCGCCCTTTCGTGGAACTGTTCAAGCAGTTCGGTGCACTGTTTCGTGTCCGGTTGCCGCTCGGACACAATCTGGTTGTGCTCGCGCATCCTGTTGCCGTGGAGCATGTCTTGCGTTCTCGGCAGGATAATTACATCAAGGGCTCGGCGTACGACGGTGCCCGCCTGCTCCTGGGCGAAGGGTTGCTAACCAGTGAGGGAAGCCATTGGCGACGGCAACGCGCACTCGCGAATCCCGCCTTTCGACCATCCCGACTCGAGCAGTACCTCTTCGTCATGGGCGAATGCACCCAGCAGTTGATTATTTCCTGGGAGACGATAGCAGGTACAAAGCGCATTGACGCGCGGGAGGAGATGACACAGCTGACGATGGCAATCGTCGGTCGAACGCTATTCGGGCTCGATATCAGCCAACAATCCGCTCGGGCGCGCGGTGCATTTGCCACCGCACTATCCGCTATTGGACGTCGCGGACCCTCCAATCTCCAGATTCCGCTTTGGCTGCCGACCCCGGGTAATCTCCGTTTCCGCAAGGCGCTCCGGCAACTGAACACACTCGTCTACGAGATCATCGGAAACTTTCGATCAGACAAGGCCGAGGGGGCCGACCGAACGCTACTGGGCGCCTATCTGGCTGCGCGTGACCCCGATTCCGGCGAGAGCATGAGTGACCAGGAGTTGCGTGACGAGGTTATCACGCTGTACCTCGCCCGCCATGAGACGACGGCCAGTCTCTTGACTTGGCCCCTCTATTGGCTCGGGAGACGACCGGATGTTGCCTTACGGGTTGCATCTGAGATTGATTCGATGCCGATGGATGACGTGCCGAGCCTGGAGCAGATCAAGCGACTGTCTTACACGTCCCGCTTCATCAATGAGGTGCTGCGCCTCTATCCACCGGCCTGGACGATTGCGCGAAGTCCGCCTCGGTGCGGGTCGGGCCGAGGTGGTAGTTGACCGCTCCGGTGACCACATCGAAATTGGCGATGAGGGTGGTGGTGCCGTGGCGGTGGTACTCGGACTCGGTGCGCTCGGGGCGTCCCGCACGCATCGGCTGCGTGGGCGCGACGCGCTCGAGCGCCTGCACGCCTGTCATCTCACCAATGCTGCGCGTCTCGATCCCCACGCCTCAACCAAGGATCATACTCAACGATTCAGAGCGTTACTCGCCTCGCCTCAACCGGAATCTGGAATGCGGGCGGCAGACCGTCGGACAAGGCCGCAAGTGCGTAGAGTCGAGCCTCGCTCGGAGCCAGCAGCCAACCATCAACCGTGACCATCGGCAAGGAAACGTACTCGTCCAGGACCAGCGCCACGAACGCCGATTTCAATGCCGACGGACAAGCGAACAGACCACCAGGATACGCCTGGAGAGCATTGCGTAGCAGCTCGGAGAGCTTGTTCGCATCGGCCTCGTCCGAATGGCCGGCAAGATAGGCCAGGCCCAGGCGCCCGGCCGCGTCCGGGTCGCTCAGGATGGTGAACATGTCGGCGTCGGGCCTGGCTTCTGCTGCAACGCATATCCGTTTCGGCAGCAGCCATCCCGCTGCCACTGCCAGCGCAGCGTTGATGAAGTCTCGGCGGCTCAGAACGAAGGTGCCGCCAGTAGTAACGTGTTCGTGTCGCGTCATGATGGCAGCCCCTTGAGGTGGTCGACGAGGCGATAGGCCAGAGCCAGGATGTTCAGCGTGGGATTCGCCGAGCCAGAAGTCACAAATACCGACGAGCCTGCGACATAGAGGTTTTCGATGCCGTGTACACGACAGTTGGGATCGACCACGCCGCGTTTGGGATCCTCGCTAATTCTGGTCGTGCACATGTGGTGGGAGCCGCCGGCCACGACGATTACCCAAAGGCCGTCGTTCGCGAGGTGCGGACTCAGGCGGCCGATGCCGCTGGCGGCCAATTCGCGGCCGAGGGCACCTATGATGGCTCCGATGCTCAGGCGGTCCACCAGTCCAACAGCGTGCGTCGTTGGCCGAGTGCATCCGTCTCCTCTCCGAGCAGGACCCTGCTGTCCGGGTTCGGTGACTGTTCGCAGGCACAGCCGATGCCCATGCGCACGCCGCAGTAGGCCGGGTCCTCGGCCTGCGGTGACTTACCTCCATCGGTCAGGAAGGGACGGGCAGCCAGGAGCATGTCGCGCTGCCCCGCGGTGACGGCATCCTTCTGGGTCTGATCGCAGCGCAGCTCTCCGGCGGGAGCCATTGTGTAGGAGATGTTCAGCCGCTTCTCCCTGCGTAGATAGTCCGGGTTCGGAACATAGGCAACCTGGGCCGAACGGCCATCGACGAGAATCCGGCCACGGTAGATGGGGGGCAGGCGACCGAGATCAGCGATGACGATGTCTGCGAAGCTGTGGAGATGCGGATGATCCATGAAGCAGCGACCCACCCAGCCGTTCTGGTTTCCGAGACCGTCGGGCATGACGTCGTTGGATAGCAGCAGCAGTCGCGCGTTCTCGATGCTGCCACAGGCCAGCACATAGCGCCTCGCTTGTACACGATGGCGGAGTCCTGTGAGGGTGCGGACCTGCAGATGATTTACGGCCACAGCCGAGGGTACTGCCGCGATATTGGTGACGTTCGCATGCAACAGCACGCGGATGTTCGGCGCTTCGGCCAGCTCTCCGCGATAGCGCGTACCGAATCGGGTCGGCGGGCTGAATTGGAAAAAGCGGGTCTGGTAGCATCCTGCCCGCCGGTCAACCAGGGATTCGCCGGTCTTCTCCACCCAGTAGGCGCCGTCCTCATAGCGTGCCGGTGCGTTCTCGACGGCGGCACTGGCCGCCTCCCAATAGGGATCGAGCACCTCACGCCCAAAGGGCCAGCCGCTGTGAGGCACCCATTCTCGGGTCTCAAAATCGATCGGGTCCAACGGCCGACAAAAGCCGCCCCAGTGCCCCGAGGAGCCGCCGAACTGCCGCAGCCGGGTCGCTGCCAATGGATATTGGATACCGTTATTCTCGCCCTGGTACAGGGCCTGGATCTCGGCCTCGGGCTCCAATCCGCCGGACTCGACGACACAGACCGGCGTCGAGCTCCCGGCAAAGGCGCGTGCCATGGTAATTCCGGCCGGTCCGGCGCCGATGATCGCAAGATCGGCATCGATGCGGCTGGCGTCGCCGAGGGTGCGTGCGTCGATCGCGGACTGCAGGGCGCCGATGTAGCGCTCCAGGGCATCCGCCTCGCTCGGGGAGTAGGTGCGCGACTGCCCCTGGTGGCCGATCTGGATGGTGCGCTTGCCGGTGCGAAGCGCGTGCAGCGCCTGGACGGCCTCCAGGCGGTACTGCTCGAGGGTGGCGAGATCGAGGGCGGCGAGGAGCGCGGCTTCCATGGGGCGGGAAGCCTAGCCCCATACCCTGTCTCAAGTCTTTACAAGATCTGAGACTTTTTTTGGGGGGTGCCCGAACGCAGGAAACCGCCCCCTATCCGCTCCGACCTAGGGGGAGGGGAAAGACAAACCCCGCCTGCCCCGGCCGGTTGAACGCCACGCCGCAGCGGTCGTTGAAGTCCGGAAAGTCGACCGAGGAGCGGGCGATCATGGTGACGGCGCCGCGCTGCTTCTCCAGCAGCGGCAAGCCGCCCTCCTCCGTGAGCCACTGGTGGAGCTTGGCGCTCGCCCTGCGCTCCTTGATCTCCCTGACGATCTCCGTGGGAAAGGCCACCTCGTAGACCCACTGCAGGGTGATCTGGCCGATGATGCTCGGCTTGCGGCGATCGCCCCGGTAGCACCAGCCGAAGAGCCGGAACAGCGCGTCGTAGTAGTCGGGAGCAAAGCGCCGCTCCCAGGTCGCGCAGGAGCTTCTGATGAGCCTGGCGAACAGCTCCTGCAGGGCGTCCGGCTCGCGGTGGTGCTGGTAGCCGGTCGCTTCGTCGATGAGGGCGGTCTCCCCCGTGTGTGCCAGGGCCTTGTAAATGGCGCGGCACGGTCCGAGCACGTGCCTGTGCTGGTGGTGGAGAACATCGGTTTTCTTCCATTCCGACAGATAGTTAGGCGCAAATCTCTCCAGAAAGCCGCGTCCTTGACTACCTCGTCCAAATTTAATCCCGATGGCCGGCATCAGCTGCTTTTGGATGTACCCCCGCGTGCCGTCCTCCAGGACGACGGCCTCGAAGGACAGGTCGCCGATGCCGATGGTTCCGTAGTACTCGACTTTGGGCAGGCCGTTCACGGCAGGGCTCCTTCGAGACGGTGGCACGACGGGGAGCCGCTGCCCTGCAGCCGGGGCTGCTCAATGATGGTGAGATCGAGGGCGACGAGGAGCGCGGCTTCCATGGGGCGGGAAGCCTAGCCCCATACCCTGTCTCAAGTCTTTACAAGATCTGGGACTTTTCTTGGTGACTGCCCGAACGCCGGAAACCGCCCCCGATCCGCTCTGACCTGGCGGGTTAACAGGATCGCTAAGCCGATAAATCCGGCTTGCGCTCCGCACCCTGCTTCTTGATGCCTGCCAGCCGCCTGCGGGACATTGCTTTCCCCCAGCTCGGCCAGGCGCTTAGGAGAAAACCCGGCCGAAAATCCCCCTCCCTCGGTACCTGCCCGCCTCTTGTTGAGGACTGATGGCGCCGGGGAAACCGCGCTCCGCGTGTCAGGCATAAAGGACAGGCGCAACCTCGCACCCGGATTCCTCCCTACAATTCCATGCCTTAGATACGTTGTCCATCAAGAAGCGCCGAAACTGCGTACTCGGATTGTTTGCCCGAAATCCAACGGTTGCGCTCAGCCGCGCGAGGTACGAGCGTCGGCTGGAGCGCGTTGTTGGGCCGCAACAGCGCTGGCTATTGGTTTGCGCGGTGGGAAGGCGACGACGCGCTCAGGGTGCGCCGCTTGCTTTGCCATCAAGTCTTTGAAAATTCCATTGATGTCGTAATTGAACTGGCGGGCGTACTCATCTCTGAGTGCTCGTGTTTCCGCGACGATAGGATCTTGCCACATAGTCAGGGCTCCATGAGTTCAAGAGGCGTGCAGATGACTGGCGGTTCGTAGCCAAGTGTCCTGCAGATGGTTTCAATTTTGGGCCGAGTGTGCGCATTTGCAATATGCGTACAGTTCCAGGTGAGCAGATACGCAACGCCGTTCACCGCCGCTATAGCTACGTGATACGCATCCGCTTCCGCCTTCTCTGGAAGCGCATGGCTCTCGATTAGGGCCTGCGCCAGTGCTCTGACATTTTCGGAGATTTGAAGTAATGGAAGATCAGCGATGGCAGCCAAGCGGCGCTCCGACGCCTCTGGATGACCTCTGCTTGCTTCCGATATGACGAGATCAGACGAGAAGACGCTGTAGTTCGGCCTACGTGTTTCCCACCATTCGGTCGTCGTGTTTTGATTTGCCATCGCACGCAAGTCGTTGCTTGGTCGAGCTGTTAAATAGCTTATAACCGACGTTTCAACGTAAACGGTTTCCTTCACCGGGAACCCCTATTTCTTTGATGCCCAACGCCACACATCACCGCCAGCAAAAAGCGGTGCGGCTGTAG
>JARRNE010000357.1:0-3906 GCA_037385305.1 Chromatiaceae bacterium
GGCGCTCCGGCAGGGCCTCGACCAGGGCGGTGGGGTCCGCCTGCCACCAGAGCGCGGTGGTGTGCATCTCCTGGTCCGGCAGGGTGATGTTGCCGTAGCCGATGTTGTCGTGGGTGTAGTAGCGGATCTTCTTGTAGCCGGGATAGCGGCGCACCAGGTGCACCTCTCCGTGGGCGGCGACCGACCGCGGGGACTGCCGGGCCTCGAAGCGGGCCAGGATCTTGAGGCGGGTGTAGTCGATGGCGTCCGTGTAGTAGTCCGCCCGGGTGCGCCGCACGAAGGCCTTGCGCCCGACCCAGTCCAGCCGCTCCACCTGGAAGGGCTGGGACTGGATCATGTAGATAGCTCCCTCGTAGAGCGTGCCTGGCGCGCTGGAATAGTCCACCTCCGCCAGGATCTTCTGGCCGCCGTCGGTGATGTCGATCACCACGAAATTGCCCTCCGCCACCGAGCGCAAAGAGACGGCATTGGCGGGATAGCTGTCCCCGACCCAGTACCAGCGCGCTCCCTGGCACTGGAGAATGCCTTCGTCGCGCAGATAGGCGAGCATCTCCCCCAGGTTCTCGCCGCCGAACTGCTCCCCCTCGTTGAACGGCAGCTCGAAGGCGGCACAGCGCACGTGATCCAGCAGGATCAGAAGCTGATCAGGGTGGATACGGGCATGCTCCGGCGAGGCGCCGAGGAAGAACTCGGGATGGCGCACCAGGTACTGGTCCAGGGGATCGCTGGTGGCCACCAGCACGCCGAGGGCGCTGCGCTGCCGGCGCCCGGCCCGTCCCAGGCGCTGCCAGGTGGCCGCCACCGTTCCTGGATAGCCGTTGAGGATCGCCACGTCCAGGGCGCCGATGTCGACCCCCAGCTCCAGGGCAGAGGTGCTGACCACCGTGTCGACCCTTCCGGCCCGCATCGCCCGCTCCGCGCCGCGCCGCTCGCTCGGCAGGTAGCCGCCCCGGTAGGCCAGCACCCGCGGTGGCTTGCGGGGATCACGGTCGAAGACGTCCTTGAGGTACTTGGTGACGACCTCGACCATGAGGCGCGACCGGGCGAAGACGATGCTCTTCAAGCCAAGCCGCGTCGCCGCGCGGGCGATGCGGGTGGTCTGGGAACGAGCGGAGGCGCGGATGCCGAGATCCGGGTTGATCACCGGCGGATTCCACAGGAAGAGCCGCCGCTCCCCCTGGGGCGCCCCGCTCTCGGTGAGCGCCACCACCGGCTCGCCGATCAGCCGCTCGGCCAGCTCCGCCGGGTTGGCGATGGTGGCCGAGGCGAAGATGAAGCGGGGCTCCACGCCGTAGAACCGGCACACCCGCCGCAGCCGTCGGAAGACGTTGGCCACGTGGGAGCCGAACACGCCCCGGTAGCTGTGCAGCTCGTCCACCACGATGAAGGCGAGCCCCTCGAAGAACTGGGCCCACTTGGTGTGGTGGGGCAGGATGGCCTGATGCAGCATGTCCGGGTTGGAGACGACGATGTCGCCGCGGGTACGCACGGCCTTGCGGGCGTCGCCCGGCGTATCGCCGTCGAAGGTGAAGGCCCGCACCCCGAGCTCCGCCGCCTGGTTGAGCTCGGTCAGCTCCGCCACCTGATCCTGGGCCAAGGCCTTGGTGGGGAAAAGATATAGGGCCTTGGACCCGTCGGCAAGCACCCGGTCCAGCACCGGCATGTTGTAGCACAGGGTCTTGCCGGAGGCCGTCGGGGTGGCGATGACCAGGTGCCGGCCCTCGCGCGCGATGCGCCACGCCTCCGCCTGATGACCATACAGCCGTCCCACACCGCGTGCCTCGAGGGCGGCGCGCAGGACCGGCTGCATGTCCTCGGGCAGCGGCGCATAGCACCCGTTCGCCGGCGGCATCACCAGCTCGCCGCTGATCCGCCCCCCATAGCGCCGCTTCAAGCCCGCCACCAGCCGGATGACCCGATCCTGCTCGAGGTCCGTGCGCCGCACCGCCTGTTGCCCTGCCATCGTCCTACCCCGCTCGTTCCGCAGCGGCCGAGTATAAAGGCAGGGGTGGCTCATTTCGTGAGCCCGCCCTTTCCAGTTCTTCGGTTGACCTGGGTAAAATTGCTGCGGCGGACGCTAGGGCGGCCCCTTCGCGGCCGTCGGGAGCTTCTGGTATACCAATCAGACGATTAACAGCCCGGCACCGGGCTCGACGGGAGATCGCATGCGGAAGTACGACATCTACGGCATCGGGAACGCACTGGTGGACATGGAGTACGAGGTCGAGGCGGCGGATCTGGAAAAGCTCCGGATCGACAAGGGCGTCATGACCCTGGTGGACGAGGCCCACCAGATCGAGATCATGCAGCACCTCGCCGAGCACCATCACCAGAAGGGCTCCGGCGGCTCCGCCGCCAACACCATGATTGCCCTGAGCCAGCTCGGCGGCAGTGCCTTTTACTCCTGCAAGGTTGCGAATGATGCCCTCGGAAGCTTCTACCTGGACGACCTCGTCGCCAACGGGGTGGACACCAACCGTCACGGCAACAAGGACCACGGCCATACCGGCCGCTGTCTCGTCCTGGTGACGCCGGATACGGACCGCACCATGGTCACCCACTTGGGGATCAGCGGCCGCTTCTCAGGCAAGGAGCTGGTCCCGCAGGCCATCGGGGAATCCGGCTACTACTACATGGAAGGGTATCTGGTTACCGAGGACAATGCCCGGGCCGCCGCCGTCGAGGGGCGCAAGATTGCCGAGGGCGCGGGGGTTAAGACAGCGATCTCCCTCTCCGACCCCAACATGGTCAAATACTTCAAGTCGGGCCTGCGCCAGATGATCGGGGGCGGCGTCGACCTGTTGTTCGCGAACGAGTCCGAGGCCAAGGGCATGGCGGACACGGACGAGCTGGATGCCGCAGTCGACTTCCTGAAGCGGATCGCCAAGCAGTTCGCCGTCACGCGTGGGCCGAAAGGCGCCCTTGTCTACGACGGCCGTGAGCTGATCGAGATCGATCCGGTGACAGTGGACGCGGTGGATACCGTAGGCGCCGGCGACATGTTCGCGGGTGCCTTCCTCTACGGGGTGACGCAGGGCTGGGACTACAGGCGCGCCGGTGATCTGGCCGCGGCAGGCGCAGCGAAGCTCGTCACCAGCCTGGGACCACGCATCAGCGCCGAGCAGACCCAAGCGGTCTTGCGGTCGTTTCAGGCATAGCCTCGGCTGGTGGGACCGCTTTGAGACTGTGAGAGTGTTTCCACGTAGGTCGGGTTAGCGTAGCGTAACCCGACGATAAATGCCTTCTGAGGTTGTGCTGACATGCCCGTCTACGAGTTCTACTGCCCAGACTGCCATACGGTGTACAACTTCTTCTCCCCGCGGGTCGATACCACGACACAGCCCGCCTGCCCGCGGTGCGCCCGTCCCGAGCTGGAGCGTCAGGCCTCCCTCTTCGCCATCTCCAAGGGACGCACGGAGAGCGAGGCCGACGAAGGGCTCCCCCCCGGGATGGACGAGGAGAAGATGATGCGCGCCTTTGCCTCCATGGCCGACGAGTTCGAGAACGTTGACGAGGAGGATCCCAAGCAGGCCGCGCGCATGATGCGACGCATGTTCGACGCGACGGGCATGAAGCTGGGTGACGGCATGGCCGAGGCCATCCGGCGGATGGAGGCGGGGGAGGACCCGGACGCGATCGAGGCCGAGATGGGGGACATCCTGGACCAGGAAGACCCCTTTGGGGGGGCGTCGGTCAACGGCCGCCTGCCGAATCTCAAGGAGCTGCGGCGCGGACTTCTGCCACCCAAGCGGGACGAGACATGGTATCCCCTCACCGCCGGCCCCGTCCCTGCCGGCCAGGAATGAAAGTGGGAACCGCCAAGGCGCCAAGTCCGCGACGCCAAGACCCGCCAAGCCGATCAACCCCACGCCTGACGGAGGCACCATGCAACCACAACAGATTGAC
>JARRNE010000358.1:0-5852 GCA_037385305.1 Chromatiaceae bacterium
ACGGCCCTTCCACCGGCACGCCGATGTAATCAGCCTGCTCTGGCGTCAGGGTCGTGAGCTTGGCGCCGATCTTTGCGACGTGCAGCCGCGCCACCTCCTCGTCCAGCTGCTTCGGCAGGACGTAGACGCCGACGGGGTATTCAGCCGTCTTGGTGAAGATCTCGATCTGGGCCAGCACCTGATTGGTGAAGCTGTTGGACATCACGAAGGAAGGGTGCCCGGTCGCGCAACCGAGATTCACCAGCCGGCCTTCGGCGAGCAGGATGATGCGCTTGCCGTCAGGGAAGATGACGTGGTCGACCTGGGGCTTGATGTTCTCCCACTCGTAGCGGCGCAAGCCCGCCACGTCGATCTCGTTGTCGAAGTGGCCGATGTTGCACACGATCGCCTGGTCCTTCATGGCCACCATGTGATCGCGCGTGATCACGGTCAGGTTGCCGGTGGCGGTGACGAAAATGTCCGCGACGGACGCGGCCTCCTCCATCGTGACCACCCTGAAGCCCTCCATCGCGGCCTGCAGGGCGCAGATGGGATCGATCTCCGTCACCCAGACAGTGGCGCCGAGGCCGCGCAGCGACTGCGCGCAGCCCTTGCCCACGTCCCCGTACCCGCAGACAAGGGCGATCTTTCCGGCGACCATGACATCCGTCGCCCGCTTGATCCCGTCCACCAGGGATTCGCGGCACCCGTACAGGTTGTCGAACTTGGACTTGGTCACCGAGTCGTTCACGTTCATGGCGGTGAAGAGCAGGGTGCCCTTCTTGGCCATCTCATAGAGCCGGTGCACCCCCGTGGTAGTCTCCTCGGTCACGCCCTTGATGCCGTCGGCGATCTTGTGCCAATGGTGGCTGTCCCGGTCGAAGTTGCGCTTGAGCGCGCCCAGCACCGAGCGCCACTCTTCGCTGTCGGAGGCTTGCGGCTCGGGAACGGCCCCCGCCTTCTCGACCTCCACGCCTTTGTGCACCAGCAGGGTGGCGTCGCCGCCATCGTCCAGGATCATGTTGGGGCCCTTTCCGTCGGGCCAGTTCAGCACCTGCTCGGTGCACCACCAGTACTCGTCCAGGGTCTCCCCCTTCCAGGCGTACACCGGGACTCCGGCAGCGGCGATGGCAGCGGCGGCGTGGTCCTGGGTGGAGAAGATGTTGCACGAGGCCCAGCGGACCTGGGCCCCCAGCTCCACCAGGGTCTCGATCAGGACGGCGGTCTGGATGGTCATATGCAGGCTGCCGGAAATACGGGCTCCCGTGAGGGGCTTGGACGCCCCGTACTTCGCCCGCAGGGCCATCAGACCGGGCATCTCCGTCTCGGCGATGCGGATCTCCTTGCGGCCCCAGTCCCTTAGGGAGATGTCGGCAACCTTGTAGTCGGTGAACTCACTCATGGTAGTCAGCTCCTGTGATTATCAGAGTGAGCGCCGTTCGGAAAGAATCGACCTCCACCGAGCCTGGCCCGGCCGCGCAGAGGCCGGGTTGCAACGCTCCTCGGTGGGGACGGAAAAGGGAGCTATCAGCGTTCAGCGTTCAGCGTTCAGCGTTCAGCGTTCAGCGTTCAGCGTTCAGCGTTCAGCGGACTGATTGGAGCCACCGCATTGTGGGTCTCCGCCGGTCGGTATTCCTTCCTGGCTCGACAGAGGCGTAGGGCACGCATTGCGTACCCTTTATTCATTGCCTCGGATTTGGGAGCACCCCGCGGACTCACGGTGCGCGGTGCGCACCCTGCAAGCTGATAGCTTTGCACCGCTGAGCGCTGACTACAGCCCGGCAGCGTCGCGCAGCAGCTCCGCCTTCTCGGTGTGCTCCCATGTGAACTCCGGCTCTTCCCGTCCGAAGTGACCGTAGGCAGCAGTCTTGCGGTAGATGGGCCGCACCAGGTCCAGCATGTGGATGATGCGGTAGGGACGCAGATCGAAGTGCTCGCGCACCAGGGCGGCAATGCGGTCTTCCGGGATCTTGCCGGTGCCGAAGGTCTCGATGGTGATGGATGTGGGCTCGGCAACACCGATCGCATAGGAGACCTGGATCTCGCACCGGTCGGCGAGCCCGGCGGCGACGATGTTCTTTGCCACGTAGCGGCCGGCGTAGGCCGATGATCTTGCGCCCGGTCAGGCCGCAATCCCCCACCGGTCCCCCGATGACGAAGCTTCCCGTGGGGTTGATGTGGAACTTCGTGTCGCCGTGGATCCATTCCTGGGGGATCACCGGGAGGACGATGTTCTCCATCACCGCCTCGCGCAGGTGCCGGTAATCGACTTCAGGGTCGTGCTGGGTGGAGAGGACCACGGCGTCCGCCGCCACCACCTTTCCCTCGCTGTAGCGCAAGGTGACCTGGCTCTTGGCGTCTGGCCGCAGCCAGGGCAGCACATGGGTCTTGCGCATCTCGGACTGGCGCTGCATCAGCCGGTGGGCGTAGGTGATGGGGGCCGGCATCAGCACTTCGGTTTCGTTGGTGGCGTAGCCGAACATGAGCCCCTGGTCGCCGGCGCCCTGCTCCTCCGGGCTCTGGCGGTCGACGCCCATGGCGATGTCCCCGGACTGCTTGCCGATCAACGACATGACTGCGCAGGTGGAGCCATCGAAGCCGACATCGGAGCTGGTGTAGCCGATGTCGGCAACCACTCCCCGAACCAGCTCGTCCAGGTCGATCCAGGCATCGGTGGTGATTTCCCCGGCGACGATTACCGCACCGGTCTTCACCATGGTCTCGCAGGCGACCCGAGCCCGGTCAGGATTGGGGTCTGTGCTGAGGATCGCATCCAACATGGCGTCGGAAATTTGGTCTGCAACCTTGTCCGGGTGGCCTTCGGAGACGGATTCGGAGGTGAAAATGAAGTCTTTTACCATCGACGCGGACCCTACGGTTAATGGGTTAGGAGAGCGTCGCCGTCCGGAGCACGACGCCGCAAAACTCTAAAGTGTAGCGGCCCGGCAGGTTGATTCCTAGACTGCAGGTTGGAATTTCATCGACATGAGGTACCATTGCGGCCTCGTCCCGAACCAGGAAATGAGGGTAGGATCATGGTCTCCTTGCAGACTCCCGTGTGCGATTTCGGCAGGCCCGCCCCGGACTTTGCCCTCCCCGGCGTCGACGGGCGGATGTGGACCCGCGACCAATGCGCGGGCGAGAAAGGCCTCCTCGTGATGTTCATCTGCAACCATTGCCCGTACGTCAAGGCCGTGCGCGAGCGCATCGTGCGCGACGCCCGGGAGCTCGCGGAGCATGGCATCCGGTCGGTGGCCATCATGTCGAACGATCCCACCGACTATCCAGAAGACTCCTTCGACAACATGCGGCGGGTCGCCGAGGAATATCAGTTTCCCTTTCCCTATCTGTTCGACGGGACACAGGAGATTGCCAAGGCCTACGGTGCCGTGTGCACCCCAGACTTTTTCGGCTACGACGCGCAGCTCGGTCTGCAGTATCGCGGGCGTCTCGACGAGAGCCGGAAGGAGACTGCGCCAGCCGGGGTCAGGCGCGATCTCTTCGAGGCCATGAGGCAGGTTGCGGAGACCGGTCAGGGGCCCCGCGAGCAGATTGCTAGCATGGGCTGCTCGATCAAGTGGAAGCAGGCGTGACCGGGATTGTGTTGCCCGTTGGGCGGAGGTGACCGGCGCGCACTCCGTCAAAACATCGAAATATAAGGAACTGATAAATTATTTTTTGACAACAATAAGGTTACTTTCGTTGTCCTGGCCTGTTGCTATGCGCCAAAATAACCGACCTTTCCAGCCATGCTGGGCTCCGGGCCCTTTCGGGGAGAGGTGTCGGGGCGCAGGCTCCCGCGCCGGCCGGGTTGGGAGCGCAGCGCGGTTGCGCCGCGTCCCGTGCCACCATTAGTCGGACGTCCGTTGCTGACACCGCTGGCCGCACCAAGCGGAACGCTCTGGTAATCGTTTACAGAGGAGGGGCTAATGTCCTCACGCAGAGAACTTGCTAACGCTATCCGCGCTCTCAGCATGGACGCGGTGCAGAAGGCCAATTCCGGCCACCCCGGCGCGCCCATGGGCATGGCGGATATCGCCGAAGTACTCTGGAACGACTACATGAAGCACAACCCGGGGAACCCCAAGTGGGCCGACCGTGACCGCTTCGTGTTGTCCAACGGTCACGGCTCCATGCTGATCTACTCGCTCCTCCATCTCACCGGCTACGACCTGAGCCTGGAAGACCTCAAGCAGTTCCGGCAGCTCCACTCCAAGACGCCCGGCCATCCCGAGTATGGGGATACCCCCGGCATTGAGACCACGACCGGTCCCCTCGCGCAGGGCATCGGCAACGCCGTCGGTATGGCGCTGGCGGAGCGGGTGTTGACGGCGCACTTCAACCGCCCGGGTCACGAGATCGTGCACCACTACACTTACCTATTCCTCGGTGATGGCTGCATGATGGAGGGCATCTCCCACGAGGCATGCTCGCTGGCAGGGGCCTGGGGTCTTGGCAAGCTGATTGCCTTTTACGACGACAACAACATCTCCATCGACGGGGAGGTTCGGGGACACGGGTCGACGCCCGCCTGGTTCCTCGATAACACCCCCAAGCGCTTCGAGGCCTACGGGTGGCATGTTATCCCCCAGGTCGACGGCCACAACCCCGAGGCCGTGAAGCTGGCCATCGAAGAGGCCCGCTCGGTCAGCGACAAGCCCTCCCTGCTATGCTGTCAGACCATCATCGGCTACGGCTCCCCGAACAAGCAGGGGAAGGAAGAATGCCATGGCGCGGCCCTCGGCAACGATGAGGTTGCTTTGGTGCGCGAGACCATTGGCTGGGAGTATGCGCCCTTCGAGGTGCCCGGACACATCTATGCAGGCTGGAGCGCCAAGGAGCGCGGCGCCCAGGCGGAGGCTCAGTGGAACGAGCGTCTCACGGCTTACGAGGCCGCATACCCGGAGCTCGCCGCCGAATTCAAGCGCCGCATGGCGGGTGAGCTGCCGAAAGGCTGGGATGCCCAGGCGAACGACTTCACCCAAGGGGTCAACGCGAAGGCCGAGAGCATCGCAAGCCGCAAGGCATCGCAGAACGCCCTGAACGGGTTCGGCCCGTTTCTGCCGGAGCTCATCGGTGGCTCAGCGGACCTCGCGGGGTCCAACCTGACAATCTGGAAGGGCTGCAAGGGGGTGAGCAAGGCGGATGCCTCCGGGAACTACCTCTATTACGGTGTTCGCGAGTTCGGGATGTCTGCCATCATGAACGGCATCGCTTTGCACGGCGGCTTCGTCCCTTACGGCGGCACCTTCCTGATGTTCTCGGACTATGCCCGCAATGCCCTCCGTATGGCTGCGCTGATGAAGGTCCGGAGCATCTTCGTCTACACTCACGACTCGATCGGTCTGGGCGAGGACGGTCCGACCCATCAGCCTGTGGAACAGCTCCCGACGCTGCGCATGATCCCCAACATGAGCGTCTGGCGTCCCTGCGACGCGGTGGAGTCGGCGGTTGCCTGGAAGGTCGCGATCGAGCGCAGGGCTGGTCCGAGCTGTCTGATCTTCTCCCGCCAAAACCTTGCTCACATGAGCCGGACCGAGGCCCAGATGGCCGAGATCGGGCGCGGCGGCTACGTGCTGCGCGACTGCCACGGCACCCCGGATGCGATCATCATCGCCACCGGCTCCGAGGTCGAGATCGCGGTCAAGGCAGCGGAGGCGATGACCGACAAAGCGGTCCGGGTGGTGTCCATGCCTTCCACCGACGTGTTCGATGCGCAGGACGCGGCCTACAAGGAATCCATCCTGCCCAAGGCGGTCACGGCCCGGGTCGCCGTGGAGGCAGCAGTGACCGACGGCTGGTGGAAGTATGTCGGCAGCAACGGCGCCGTGGTCGGCATCAACCGTTTCGGCGAATCTGCGCCGGCCGGTGCG
>JARRNE010000359.1:0-3883 GCA_037385305.1 Chromatiaceae bacterium
GCAATCGTTGCCGCAGCCGGAGACCTTGATCTTGAACTTGTACATGAACTCCGGGCGGTGGACGAAAGAGATGTAGTGGTTGGTCAGGTACTGGGTCGTCTTCATGGTGTCGAAGCACGCCATCTCGCACCGGGCCTGGCCCACGCAACACTGCAAGCTGCGCAACGCCGCCCCCGATCCCCCAAGGTCCCAACCGTTTGCCATCAGCTCCTCGCACGCGGCGCGTGTGTCTTCGTTGCTGAAGCCCAGTGCCAGGATGTCGCCCGTCAGTCCGTGGAGCTGCAGAATGCCCGCACCATGCCGTTTACAGATGTCGGCCAGATTCCGCAGCCTCTGGGTCGAGTAGACAAAGCCCGCGGGAGGAAGAATACGAATGGTGTGGAATTCCGCGAGATCCGGATATTCGTCCGCCTTGTCGGAAAGCCGTGCGATAACCCCGCCGCCGTAACCGGTAATATTCAGTACGGTACCGGTCCAGTAGTTCCACCTGGTCTCATAGGAATCCTCGAGCTGGTTCAAGAGCTGGGCCACCACGGGCTTCTCTTTGGACCAGCTCTTGAGATCGGTCACGAAGCTCGGCCACGGCCCTTTGTCCAACTCGTCCAGCAAAGGGGTGTGGAGCTGCGTCTTTTCCGATTCTTGCCCGCCGTTCTTCTCTGCCACGATCTGCCTCCCGACTGTTACCGATGGTGGAAATCCAAGCGCTTTACGTCAGTATTAACCCGTTGGCCGGGAGCCGTCAATGCCCAAATGCGCCCTTGTGGCCCACCCGTGGCTGCCAGCCAGACCGAATCCTCGCGCTGGGGAGGCGGCTTGAACCTAGAACCCGCAATTGTGACGCGGGTGGCCGGTGCGGCTGTGGGGGCTCGGGCGCCACCCACCCGGCAGCACCGTTGAGACAATATGCCGCGACCATTCGCGCTGACTAATATACGCACACTCTAATGTACAGGCAAAAAACTTCACTTTTTCCTTAGGTGTCCACCTATGATATTCTCTTTGCGATGATGGCCCTGAAATGGGGCCTGAGGCAAGCGGGCCGTGCCGCCGCCCGGGCATGAGCGTCATTGGTTTCCGGCTGGATGGTGGGCGTTGGCGCCACGGAAAGGCCGCTCGGTCCTTTCGGATTGGGATACGGTGCACAGGGCGTCGGGCTTGGGCGCCGCATTTGGAGGCTGGTACCAGCGAAAGAATACCAGGGCGAAACTCCGATTCACGGTGATTCAGCACCATCCAATCGCCGCTTCATGATCTTCAATTGGCAAGGGTTCTACTGTTGTCGTATCAGAAGAGGAGTGCGATCCCCTGTACGGATGTCGCGTTATTTCGATGGAAGAGCAGGAGCAGCGCTGGTCTCTCGCGAAGCTTTTGCACACACGGGCGGCGCGAAGTTGACACCCATGGCTTGGTCAAAAATGACTTCCCATTGTGATGCGCGGATTAATCGCCCCTGGCTGTGTGCCTGGCCGAGGGCACTGCCTCGCGATTTGACCTCCTGGCGTCTCGCGGGGCAGGTCGCCAAGAACCTTGCGTGACCGTCGGTTGCTAGGCAATGTGGGTCACAGGTGAAGGCGACCGTCCGCTGATTGCGGCGATCGTCGGCGGAGGTCCCGCATGCGAGGCCATTCTGCGGATGGTGAAAGAGGACAGCCTGGGCAGCCTTCGAATGTCCATCGCTGGGGTAGCGGATAGGCACGCTGACGCCCCCGGCGTACGCTACGCCCGACGCAGCGGGGTTCCGCTGATCACGACAGACTACCGCGATCTCTTTAGCATTCCGGATCTCGGCCTCATTATCGAGCTAACCGGCTCCGACAGACTGAGAGACGAGCTCGAATCTGACCGTCCGCGACATGTCAGGCTGATTGATCATTTTGGGGCGCGACTTTTCTGGGAGCTGCATCAGGCCCAACAGAAGATCATGGAGCAAGGCAACTTGCTGCGCCAGCAAGTTGAGACCGAGCGCGAGCGTATCGCCCAGATCTTGGACTCGATCCCCTACGACATAGTGGTCGTGGACACCGAGCTGGCTGTTCAGCACGTCAATGCCACCTTCCTCAACCAACGCGGCGTCCGCCTCGAGGACGTTCGGGGAAACTCTTACTACGACGTTTGCGACGGGGTTCGAGGTGAGTGCGAGCCGGTCCAGGCAAGTACCGCGAAAGAGGTACTGAATACGAAGGCTGCCCGTTCACTGGTGCGCAAGTGCTTCGACGCCAATGGGGAGACGCGCTACTTCGCGATCGACTTCGCTCCGCTGCTGAACCCGGACGGGAGTCTCGAGGGCATGATCGAGATGACCCGTGACATCTCTCACCGCATCCTGTTGGAGGAGGACCTCAAAGCCGCCGAGGTGCAGCTCAAGCGGTTCATGGAGCTGGCACCCCTTGCCACCTACGTGAAGGACCGCCGGGGACAGTATATCGAGGTCAATCGAGCCACCTGCACGCTTCTGGGCCGAGAGAAGAGCGAAATCATCGGCAAGACGGATGAAGAGCTATTGCCCATGGCGGCGGCCAAGGTCATGCGAACCGGTGACCAGGACGTGCTGCACTTCCAAGAGCGGATCAGCTTCGACGCCGAGGTGTTGCTGGGCGACAAACCGGTTTTCTTGTCCACCGTCAAGTATCCAGTGCTGGACGTCGGCGGCAAGGCAAGCGCGGTAGCGGGGCTTTCCAAAGACATTACCGCCCAGCGCAAGACCGAGGCGGAGCTGATCCGGACCCGTGCGTACCTCCAGAACATCCTCGACAACGCCCCGATGATGGTCGTTACGACCGATCTGGATGGCCGCGTCGTGTCCTTCAACCGGCACGCCGAGGCCTGTTACGGCTACGAGGCGGTGGAGATCCTTGGCAAGTCCGTCAGCATGCTGTGCGGTTCTCCGGAGGAGTGGGAGCCGCTTTCGAGGCGCGTAGAAAAGGGCGGCATCGTCCAGGAGTATGAGACCATACCACTGCGTAAAGACGGCCGCCCGATGGTCATTGCTTTAACGCTGGCCCCGCTCAAGGACAATGACGCCAATATGATCGGCACAGTATGCCTGAGTCGGGACATCTCCCAACGTAAGGCGCTCATGGACCAAGTCATCCAGAGCGAGCGTCTCGCCTCGATCGGCCGACTGGCGGCCGGTGTAGCCCACGAGATAAACAATCCGATGGCGGTGATTGCGGAGATCGCTGGCTACCTGGACGACCTCGTCGCGGAGGGGCCGCCGGTAAAGCGCAGGCGATTGGATAGGGAGCTCCAGGAGGGTCTACCCAAGATAACGGCCCAGATCAAGCGATGCCGCAGCATCACCTCGCGGCTGCTCAGTTTCGCTCGCAAGAGGCAGACGCCAATGGAGGTGGCAGACGTGAACAGCGCGCTGGACGAGATTCTCCCCTTTCTGGGGAAGGAGGCTCGACTTGCGGGTGTGCAGATCCACCGCCGCTTCAATATCGACATCCCTCTGGTACGCATCGAGGATCTGCAGCTGGAGGAAATCCTCATCAACCTCATCAGGAATGCTATCCATTCGATGAGTCCCCGGACTTACGGGAACATCTGGCTGTTCGCAACACAGAAGGAACGGAACGTCATCCTGACGGTCAAGGACGACGGGCCCGGTATCGACAGGCAAGTCATGGACCGGTTATTCGACCCCTTCGTCACCACCAAGCCCGTCGGCCAGGGTACCGGGTTGGGGCTGTCTATCTGCTATGGCATCGTGAAACATCATGGCGGAGAGATCCAGGTCGAGTCAGAGCCGGGCCAAGGGACGAGCTTCCGGGTCATCCTTCCCGTTCATCACCAGGCTCTACAGAGGGCGGTGACAGATCACCAATTCGCACGCAATCCGATCCCATGAGCATTCGGGTTCTGCTGGTCGACGATGAGATGG
>JARRNE010000360.1:0-3877 GCA_037385305.1 Chromatiaceae bacterium
CGCTCAGCAAGACGGCGTCTCTGCGACCCGTTCGCGAGTGCAGATCAGGCTGGGCGAGGATCTCGGCGAGGTACTGCTTGGAGAGATAGCCAACGATGGGACGAGCATGGCGTCGTAGTGGAATGGCCAGGATTTGCTGGCACTGGAGAAGACGGTCTGGCACCTCCGACTGCACATAGCTGTTTGGTGACAATTAACTTGACCGGTCGACGACAACTATCTTGGCCGCTTTTCGAGGCTAAGGTAGCCGGCATTTTCGCAACCAGAAGGAACGCGAATGTCGGGCAAGTCGATCACCATGCAACAGGTCAGGTTATACATGAGCAGCAGAAAGCAAGGGCAGACGCAAGAGCAGGCGAGCGCCAAGGCGGGGGTCAGCGAGCGCAGCGCTCGTCGGATCGAGGGCGGTCAGATCAGCGTGCTGGAGAAAAAGGAGCGGCACTGGCGCACGCGTAAAGACGCGTTCGCGCAGGTCTGGGACAGCGAGGTGGTCCCTTTGTTGGAGAAACAGCCGGGGTTGGACGCCACGACCCTGTTCGAGGATTTGCAAGATCGTCACCAGGGGAAGTTCGGCAACGGGAAGAAGCGCACCTTCCAACGCCGGGTCAAGGCGTGGAAGGCGCTGCACGGACCGGACAAGGAGGTCGTGTTCCGCCAGGTGCAGGAGCCGGGTCGGCAGGGGTTATCGGACTTCACCGAGCTCAAGGGCGTGACGGTGACGATCGCCGGGGAGGCGCTCGAGCACCGTCTCTACCACTTCCGGCTCGCCTACAGCGGCTGGAGCCACGTCACGGTGGTGCTGGGCGGGGAATCCTTCAGCGCCCTGGCAGAGGGACTGCAAGAGGCCCTGTGGCGCCTGGGAGGCGCGCCGTTGGAGCACCGCACCGACAGCCTTTCGGCAGCCTTCAAGAATCTCTCGGTGGAGGCGCAGGAGGATCTCACCGAACGCTACGAGGCGCTGTGTGCCCACTACGGTATGGCGGCCACGCGCAACAACCGCGGCGTCAGCCACGAGAACGGTGCCGTGGAATCGCCCCACGGGCACATCAAGCGGCGCATCGCCCAGGCGTTGTTGCTGCGCGGATCGGCCGATTTCGCGTCCATCGCGGACTACCGCCAGTGGCTCGATGCCCTGGTGGGGCGTTTCAACCGGCGCTGCCGCGAGGCCTTGGCCATCGAGCGCGAGAAGCTCCAGGCACTGCCCGTACGGCGCACCACCGACTACAGCGAGCAGGTCGTGCCCGTGACGACCTCCAGCACCATCGAGGTCAAGCGGGTGCTCTACAGCGTCCCGGCACGTCTGATCGGCGAGCGCCTACGCCTACACATCTTCGACGATCGCATCGAGGCCTTCGTCGGTGCGACCCGGGCGATCACCTTGCCGCGCGTCTATGCCGTCAACCACGATCGGGCACGCTGTATCGACTACCGCCACCTTATTGGCGTCCTGGCCCGCAAGCCGCAGGCGTTCCGCTACTCTCAGCTGCGCGATGACCTGCTCCCGAACGCCACCTACCGGGCGATCTGGCGGCATCTGGACAGCCGCCTGGAGGCGCGCGCGGCCTGTAAGCGTATCGTCGGTATCCTCGCCTTGGCGGCCCGTGCCGAGTGCGAGCAGGCCTTGGGGGCCTATCTGAGCGCCCGGATCGCCGCCGGGGACATCCCCAGCCTGCATGCGCTCGAACAACGCTTCGAGCCGGGACGCAACGTCGGCGCCAGGCCGGATCTCGGCTCCCTGCACGGCACGCAGCACCCGCTGTCCCTCTACGACAGCCTGTTGCCCTCCCATCGCCAGTCGATGGAGCTGCACTGACATGGTTCAGACCGCCACCTTACCCCTGATGCTCAAGCAATTGCGGCTCTCAAGCATCGCTCGTCACTGGCAAGCGTTTCTCGGCAAAGCCGAGCGCAACGGCTGGGACAGCGCCCAATATTTGACCGCCTTGTGCGAGCAAGAGCTTGCCGACCGTTACAGCCGGCGCATCGCCCGTTACGGCAAGGAATCCCACTTGCCCGTCGGCAAGAGCCTGGCAAGCTTCGACTTCGCCCAGGTTCCCGGCCTTGCCCGGGCACGGATCGAGGCCCTGGCCGGCTCATCGGACTGGACCCGGCAGGCACGCAACGTCCTGCTGTTCGGCGCCAGCGGCGTGGGCAAGACGCATCTGGCCGCCGCCATCGGCCACGGACTGACCGAGCAGGGCGTACGCGTACGCTACTTCGCCACCACCGCCCTGGTCCAGCAACTGCAACTCGCTCGCGCGCAGCTGCGCCTGGAGGACGCCCTGCACAAGCTCGACAAATACGCCGCGCTCATCCTCGACGATTTCGGCTACGTGAAAAAAAGCGAGCAGGAAACCCAGGTCCTGTTCGAGCTCATTGCCCACCGCTACGAGACCGGCAGCCTGATCGTCACCTCCAACCAGCCGTTCGCCGAGTGGGACCGGATCTTCCCCGACCAGATGATGACCGTCGCCGCCGTCGATCGCCTGGTCCACCACGCGACAATTATCGAGGTCAGCAGCGACAGTTACCGGCGCAAGGAGGCCCTCGGTCAGGTCGCTGGCGAGGCGGCGACAATTACTGCGCCTGAAACGACAATTATCCCGCCCTCGGCGACAACTACATCGCCATCGTTGGGCGTCCAGACCGATGAGGTCTGCCCCGAACCCGCGCCGTCGGGCTGAGGGAGCGGGGGGCCAATTGTCACCGCCTCGTGCGTCTCTGCGGGCGCGACAACTACTCCACGGCAGGCCCCGCCGCGCCCCTGGCCGAGCACGTCCAGTCGCCCTACGGGCACCTTCCCGTGCTCGGCCAGGGGCGCCCACAACCAACCTACAACACAGGAGACTTCGACCCTAAAGAACAGCGACAACTAACCGGCCAAGATAATTGTCGCTGACCGGCCAAGATAGTTGACACCGGATAGTCTTGGCCTGATCACCCTGAATCGACACGGCTATGTGCCTATATCCCAACTTGTGCAAGTTATCGTAGCCGGTCCATCCATCGGTTCGCGCCTCCGTGCCCGGTTGCACGTTGGCCAGGACGAACGGTTCCAACGTTTCTTGCTTGCGGTTCGGAATAACCTGGAGACGCAAGCGGCCCGCGATGAAACCGCGCCCGTGTCCCCCACGGTGCTGCGGTCGCTGACCGGACGGCAGGTTTGGGTCGGGCCCCGGAGCCTTCTTCCGAGGACGCACTTCGACAATGCCGGCCACCAGCGTCTTGTGGTGCCGCCCACGCCCCTCTCCCTGCGTCGTACCACCGATGTACGTCTCATCCACTTCGACCGGCCACTCGCCGCCGATAGGCTCTCGTTGTGGTCGCACCATAGCGGCACGCAGTTTGTGCAGCATGTTGAATGCCGTCTCGTACCGTTTCATTCCGAGCATCTTTTGGAATTGAAGCGCAGACATGCCAGGGGTCAGAGACGTAACAAGAAAAGCGCCCCAAAACCATGTGTAAAGCGGTACCTTGCTCTTCTGCATGATCGTGCCGGCCGTCAACCGAGTGTCTCGCCGGCAACTTCGACAGCGAAGCCTGTCCGGACGGGTTTCGAAACGGTACGGCTGTCCTGAGCAGCCGCAATAGGGGCACACGAAGCCTTCAGGGAAGCGGGCTGCACACAGGTAGGTAAGACACGCCTGATCGTCTGGGAATACGCGCTGGAATTCAGGGAGAGATTTTGGCGAAGACTGACTCGTGCCATGATCTTCCGTGTCGAACAAAACCAACGGTATCCGTTTTTCCATGCCCCAGGTATCCACTTTCGCTGCTTTTCGCATGGAGAATGTTACTGCGGAGCTTCGGCGTGTGCATCATCCGGATAGGCATGGTTGCAACCAAGCCCATGTTTGTCGTCGGGCGGCCTTCAGCA
>JARRNE010000361.1:0-3874 GCA_037385305.1 Chromatiaceae bacterium
CGACGATTATTGAGGCCCGTTAGAAAATCCGTGCGGGCCGACGCCACCGCTTGCTCTTTTGCCTCCGCCAATTGGTAATTTAACAAGATGTTACGATGAAGGGCGTTAGCGAGAACGCCTGTCCCGCGAATGGCATTTAACAGGAAAAATAGGCCACCGACTCCCAAGAGAACAAGGGTGAATTTTTCCTGGACCAACAACCACGTCGTAGCAGGAAGTAGCACGGCGGCCACAATTGCGCGCACTAGGATTAGAACGGCCGAGTAAACAGAAATGGCGCCGCCGGCCGTCCCGACAAGAAAAACATAAATTATTGTTTGGTAGAGAGCGGTTGTCGTAGAAATCATCCAAGCGCATCCGACTCCCCAGACAAGAGAAGAAATGACAACAATCGCAAAGTAGGGTTTCTCCCAAGAGATGTATGAACTAAGATCATTCTCAATACGTCGATAGGCTACAAACAGGCTTAGGCGATATGCCGATACTAGGAAGATTGCGCCTAGCCATCCCAAGATTAAGTCGTTGTCTAGGTGAGACCATAGAATGATGGAGAGGAGCAAGGCAGTAGCCAGACCGAAAAATACAGTCGGGTATGACTGATTGTAAAGCAAGCGAAGTTTAGCGGCCCGAACCCGTTCTGAGAAATCCGAGAGATGCGGTGGAGGTTCCGCTTCCGCTCGTCGCGGCTCGCGTTGATTTTTGCTGACGCTTTCCATACGTCACCGTTGTAGGGCTGTCCAAGTTTCATACGAACTTGCGGCCCGCTTGCGCGCGAGCAAAGAGGCGTATAGCTTTCTTTTTGATTCGATTCTTTGATTGAAGTCACATAACGGGAAAGGCGCTTTCCCAAGTGTGTCGTGATTGAGGTCACAATGTGCGCACTGGAGTCGAGAGCAGATGTGCGGTTGGGACGAGGGCGCAGACGATCTTGGCAGGTAGTACGGGTTTGGTGTCAGGCACCGTCCGCTTTAGCGGGTTTGCCTGCCGCTTGAGCGACTCGGCTCGGCGGCAGGTTTTGGCCGTTAAGCGCCCGTTGAGAGCGGGCGCCGGTTCTTTTGATCAGCACTCCGTGCGCTCAGCCATCTCCAGGGCGTCGTCCACTTCAATTCCCAGGTAGCGCACCGTCGACTCGAGCTTTCGATGCCCGAGCAGCAGCTGGACGGCTCGCAGGTTCTTCGTCCGGCGATAAATCAGGGTCGCCTTGGTGCGGCGAAGCGAGTGCGTCCCGTACTCCTGCGGGTCGCCGCCGAGCAGGCCGATCCACCTCTTAACGGTGCGCGCATATTGGCGGGTCGAGAGATGGAGGGACTGCTGCTGGCGACTCGGGAAGAGATAGTCACCGGCGGAGAGCTTCGCCTCGGCGATCCACGCTGCGACCGCCTCGCGTGTCTGCTCCGTGAGCTCGAAGCGCACCGGCTGCTGGGTCTTCTGCTGCACGACGGTTGCCCGTGAGAGCACATGTGCGCCGTGGGCGACGTCACGCACCCGAAGCCGAACCAAATCACACCCGCGCAGCTTGCTGTCGATGGCGAGGTTGAAGAGGGCGATCTCGCGGGTCTTGCCGGCCATCTGCAGCCGGGTGCGCACGGCCCAGATCTCGCGAAGCTTGAGCGGTGGTTTCTGCCCAACGAGCTTGCCCTTGTTCCAGGGGGTGTGGCCGGGCATCGATGGAACGTTGATCTCATTCATCGTCTGTCTCCTCGGTCGTGGGTGAGGAGGCAGAAGTTTCGGCCCCGGCCCTAAGGGCGCTCTTTGGCCGCTATAGGCTATCCGATAGTTACGTGACCCAGCCTCGGCCGCCGCTCGGCCGCCCGAGCGCGGAGCGGCGACCCGTCGAGCAGCGCGCGGACGAGTTGCAGGAGTGATCGGGCACTGCGGTCACCACTTGGTTGCGGCCTACCCTTCCCTGGCCTCCGGTCGCTCAAGGCGGGGAATCTCTTGCGGGTCGACCAGGAGCCGGATGGAGCGTGCCTGCCCGGGCGTGCGGCTGATCAACTGCTTCTCCGCCAGCGTCACGAGCATCTGGTGGATGGTGGGGGGCGATGTCCCAAAGAAGCGCTGCAGATCGGCCTCAACCGGAGACTGGCCGAACATGACCGAGTAGTTGTAGATAAAGGCCAGGTACTGGCCTTGTTTCTTGGTGAATCGCTCGGCCATATGGAGCCTCGGCCTCTCAGCAGCTGCAGTGCGGCAGGCCCGATGCTGCCCCAGGGCTGGCCAAGAATTCACCGCGGCGAGGGGCGCTTAGCGACCCAAACCTGCCACTGGGCTCACGACCGCCAGCGACAGCTTAGGAGCCGACAACGGACATGGCTCAAGGCCGGAATGCGGGCAGGATCGGGCTCAGGCCTCCGTTTGCTGAGATGCATCAATGAAAGACCTGACCCCCAGCCCCTGCAGAGCTGCCGCCCAAGGTTTCATGTCGAGTGTCCGGTGCATGTCCATAAGCTGCCGGTCAACAATCTCGAGAGCGCGACTCGTCCATCCTCATAGCTGCGAGTCTGAGCCAGCATCGGGGCGGCCGGAATCTGTCGCGCAGTAGCCACCGAGTCGGCGTCTCCCACCCTTAAAGAGATGTGTTCTCTCTCCGGGACCGCCGTTGTGAACCTGCACGCGCACCGGTTGCGTGTCACGTTCTCGGCGGTTCGGTCCGAGCACATGACCTGGATTTCAGAAACGAGACACGTCCGTCGTGCATATCGACAAGCAACGATTTCAGCAACAATAATTCTGCGGTTGACGATGACTGACTTGGTTTCGGCCCCTGCCACGGCATTGCCTAAAAGGTCGCCGCTTGGATGAACGAAGCCGTGCGGCCGCGGAACAATCAACATCTCAAGGAAACGCGATATGAGTTCCCGCCCGACTCTCGAACAAATGGACCTCGGAGATGGCATCAAGGTCTGGGTGCAGACTGTCCAAGCCGATATCGCCGGCGATCAGCTAGCCGACAATGCTGGGGATAGGAACCGCGTGGAGGATGCCCTCGACGCTGTGAAGCCGGCCATTCGGCGGGTCTTCCAGACGCTCGAAGACCTCAACAACCCCAAAACCATCGAGGTCGAGGTCGGCATCGGCTTCTCGGGCAAGGTCGGCTTCTTCCTTGCCTCCGCCAACACCGAGGCGACCTTCAAGATCAAGCTCGGCTGGGAGCGCTGAGGCCCTCCTATCTTCGGCTTGCCATGGAAATCCCGATGCAAGGCGCCGCACGCATCCTACTCGGCACGGCCCCAAAGGGCGCCGGCTTCCTGATCGGCACCCGGTGGGTCGCGACCTGCGCCCATGTCGTCAATACGGTGCTCGGCCGCGACCGACGTGCACAGGAGCCGCCCGCCCCGGGCGCCGAGGTCAAACTAGACTTCCCCACCCACCCGCGGCTCGACGGCGAGCCCGAGGACCACCCGCGACGGACCGCCCAGGTCGCCGTCTGGCATCCGCCCCCTCGGCTCGACACAACCCGGGGACCGATGGACGACATCGCCGTGCTCGTGCTGACCGAGCCGATGCCAGCCGCCGCGATTCCACCGTTCGCGCACAACGATTGGCCTGAGCTGCGCAGTCCCCTGTACGTCTTCGGCACTCCCAGCGGCACGCAGGAAGGACTCTGGGCCGGCGCCTCACTGTCGCTCCCCCGGGGCACACTGCGCCAGGTCGACCTCAACCCCGGCGGCCCAGTCCTGCAGCTCGGATTCAGCGGCGGTCCGGTTTGCGCCGTCAAGGATGGCAGCGTCCTCGGCATGCTGGCCCAGATCAACGAGGGCGAGCGGGCCGCCTGGGCCATTCCGGTCGAGGCCCTGCGCAACGCTCGGGCCGAGCTCCAACTGACCGAGGTACGCATCGCCGTACGCGATGGACGCCTGTATGTCGCGCCTAC
>JARRNE010000362.1:0-3867 GCA_037385305.1 Chromatiaceae bacterium
GGCGGAAGGCGATCGCCTGTTCCCGCCCCGGCGCTTCCGCTCAATCCGGGGCCTCCCGCAGGGAGAGAACCGACCATCCGGTCGCCGTCGATCCCGACGGTGAGCTGGCCCGCCGCGCGAAGGCCCGCGGATGGCCGGTTATCTCCCTGCGGAAGGCCCCGGATTGAGCGGAAGCGCCGGGGAGGGAACAGGCGATCGACTTCCGCCTTCATCAGCCTGTCATAATTTCAACACGACTCCGCAACAGATGCGGCGTACCTTGCTCATCATTTGTGGTTACTTGGGTTGAAGGAATGGGTGCTGCAGCATCAGCGTTGCCGGTGAGGCGCGGGGACCGTCTCTGTGTCGAGCTGGCGGTCGATGAGCGCGGCGTAAGAGAGGCTCAAGCCCTTCGCTACAGGGTCTTTGCCGAGGAGCTGGGGGCAAGACTGAAGCCGAGCGACGCCCCTCTGGACGTGGACGAGTTTGACCCCTATTGTCAGCATCTGCTAGTGCGCGAGACGAAGACCGATCGCGTCGTCGGCTGCACCCGCATCCTCACCGATGAAAAGGCGCGACGCCTCGGCCGCTATTACTCCGACGGCGAGTTCGAGCTCTCGGCGGTCAGGGAGCTGCCGGGACGAAAACTCGAAGTCGGCCGCACTTGTATCGCGGCCGAGTATCGGCAGGGGGCCGGGATTGCCGTGTTGTGGTCTGGGCTGGCAGGCTTCATCCAGCTGTATGGCTTTGACTACCTGTTCGGCTGTGCGAGCGTGCCGCTTGGGGATCAGGACATGCACGCAGCGGCAATCATGAACCGGCTGCGGCGCCAAGCGATGGCGAATCCAGAGATCCGGGTCATTCCGAGGGTCTCCCTGCTGAACAGCCTGGCATCGGAGGAAGCCGTGGATGCCCCCCTCCCGGCCCTGCTAAAGGCCTATGTGCGTCTGGGCGCAAAGGCCTGCGGCGAGGCCTGCCGAGATCCGGAGTTCGGTGTCGCCGACGTTCTGATGCTCCTCAATGTCGATGACCTGAACCCGGCCTACTCCCGGCACTTCTTAGACCGTGCTCTGACTTATTGACCTCGATGGGGTTTCTCACCACCTGCCGCAGGGGAGTGCGGGTCAGCGAGCACCTTCTGACCGGTGGGGCCATCGCCCTGGCCCTCTCCACCGGTCACCGGTTTGGCTGGCGACCGGTGTGGCTCCCGGCGGTCGTGCGTTGGTGGCACCGACGACTGTGCCGGGCGCTGGAGCTAAAGGTTCGGGTCACCGGAGAGCTCGCGGAGAGGGCGCTCTTGGTCGCAAATCACATCTCCTGGCTCGATATCCACGTGCTTGGCGGCCAAGGCCAAATCGGTTTCCTGTCGAAGGCGGAGGTAAGGGATTGGCCGCTGATCGGCTGGATGGCGGAGACAGCGGGAACCCTGTTCATCGCGCGGGGGGGTAACCAGGCAGGCGAGCTTGTGCAACAGATCGCAGACCACATCCGGAGCAAGGGCCGCTTGGCGATCTTTCCCGAAGGTACCACGACGGACGGCACAAGCATCAAGCGATTCCATCCCAGACTGTTCGGGGCAGCCGGGCAGCGGGCAGCAGGAGGTGTGGATCCAACCCGTCGCATTGCGGTACGGCCGCAACGGAGTGCCCGACCCCGTTGCCCCCTTCGTAGGGGACGACGATTTGGTATCACACCTGCTGCGCCTACTCAGGCGCCCGGGGCTTGAGGTTCAGCTCGCGCTGCTTCCGCCCGTCCAGGCTGGCGACCTAGACAGGCGCCGCGTCGCCGAACGTTGTCGCGCCATGATCTCTGATGCGCTGGAGGACGACCTCACGGCAAGCAGCACGTCGGCACCTGCCGCGCTCCAGCGGTCGGGAAGTCTTCTTGCGCCTGAGGGTTCTCTGGGCCAGGCGACCTAATTCGCTGGTCCCATGAGTGCCGAATCCCCCTGTGCGCGGCTGCGGGTGTCGGTGATCACCGAGACCTATCCGCCCGAGATCAACGGCGTCGCAAACACCATGGGCCACCTCGTGCGCGGCCTGGGGCAGCGCGGTCACCAAGTCCATCTGGTTCGTCCCCGCCAGCCGGGGGAGACACCAGCAAGCGGCTTTCGGGAAACCCTCGTCCCCGGCGTCCCCATTCCCGGCTACCGCGGACTGCGTGTTGGCCTGCCTGTCGCGCGCCGGCTGCGCCGCGTATGGGAGAGCTCCTGGCCGGACATCTGCTACATCGCCACCCAAGGACCGCTCGGTCACGCAGCCCTGAGTGCCGCCAGGGCGCTGGGTTTACCGGCCATCACCGGCTTCCACACCCAGTTCCACCAGTACAGCCGTCACTACGGGCTTGAGGCCCTGGGACAATCGATCATGCGCACGCTGCGTCGGTTCCATAATCGCTCGGAAGCGACTCTGGTACCGACTGCGCAGCTGCGTGATGAGCTTGCCGCACTGGGCTTCCGCAGGGTCCGCATCGTCAGCCGCGGGGTGGATACGGATCTCTTTTCCCCGCAGCGGCGCAACAGGCCCGGGTGACGGCGGAAGGATTGAGCTGGGAACGGGTCTTGAGCGCATTCGAGGCGGAGCTCATTGCGGTTCTGCACGACCGCAACCCCGCCGGGGGCAGCGAAGACGCCGCCACCGCATCCACCTGACTCCATGAGCTATGTCGCTATGCGCCGACCGCTTCCCATAGATTTCGGCTGGCTCCACGCCCTACGCGAGCGATCGCCCAGGAATCGGTCAGTCGGCCCCTAGCCCTTGCGCATTGGGCTGCTGGAGCCGTCGAGCAACCGCAACGAGATCTTGCCATGCGCGCGCCTTCTGCTCCGGTGACCGCAGCAGATAGGCGGGATGGTAGGTGACCATCAGCGGCGTCTTGTCAGAACCAAGCTCGTACCATCTGCCCCGCAGCCTGCTGAGGGCCGTATCGGTCCGCAGAAGGGTTTGGGCCGAGATCCGCCCGACGGACAACAGGACCCGTGGCCGAATGAGGGCGATCTGCCGAAGGAGGAAGGGCTGGCAGCGCAGTATCTCCTCCGGCAGAGGGTCCCGGTTTCCCGCAGGGCGGCACTTCAGGATATTGGCGATATAGACCTGATCCCGGCCCAGTCCGATGGCCGCCAGCATCAGATTGAGGAGCCGGCCGGCGCGTCCCACGAAGGGCTCACCTTGACGGTCCTCGTCAGCGCCCGGGGCCTCCCCGATAATCATGAGATCCGCCTGACGGTGCCCGACGCCAAAGACCGTCTGGGTTCTGGTCCGCCAGAGGCTGCAGGCCTTACAGGCGGCCACCGCCCCGCGAAGATCCTCCCATCCCATCGTCCCCACGACTGCCCGGTCGGGCCGTCCAACCGGCTCCGCAATCGAGGGATCGGGCAGCAGGGATGGGGCCGGGACGGACGTTCCGGAGATGGCCTCGATGACAGGTGCCGCTGGAGTCGCATCATCCCGAGGACCATCAACCGGTTGCGCGTCGACACCTGCCGGCCCCTCCCGAAGCCGCCAGACCCGGACACCCATGGCCGCGATGTAGCGGCGGCGGAGGTCCGCATCCTTCATTGCCGGCTAGACATCCCCGGTCTGGAGGCGGGCGCGGGCGCTTGGCTGCAGGATCTTGGTGCAAGCCTTGACATAGGCCTTGGCGGAGGCAATCACGATTTGGCGATGCGGACCTCTTCCTCGCGGGTCATGGAGGCACCGGGGCTTTGCTCGCCGTCCCGCAGGGTGGTATCGAAGATGATGAGATTTGCACTCGTAGCCTATTTCGCGAGCCACGGTGTCCTCCGGGCACCGCCCATGGCAGAATTCCGGATCAACGCCGCGTGACTTCCGGGGCGTTCCGGCGACCCCGGACCATCGCGCGGGAGTCGCCGGACTATATCCCCTGACT
>JARRNE010000363.1:0-6001 GCA_037385305.1 Chromatiaceae bacterium
ACTTTGGTAAGACTTTCCAGGGCGTGCCAGCCCACGGCCGCTGGTCTCGCCGAGCAGCTCCCAGCCGGCCGCCCGGTAGCAGGTGCCGGCAAAGCGCGCCGGGTCCACAAAGGTCTCCATCAGCAGCGGAGCAAAGCCCCACTGCTGCTGCCAATCCGTCGCCACACGCCGGGCCAATTGGCCCAACACATGGCTGGCCAAATGCGGGATGCGCACGTGGGGAAAGATGAGAAAGCGGCTGTTGTTGACCACCCACGGGAGGTTGCGCTGGCGCACCGGTGCACTCCAACCGATCCAGCGGTCACGCGCGGCGATCGCTCTGGCCGCACCGCCGAGCAAGACACAGCCCAAGCGCTGCGCGCCCGCGTGGATGAAATAGCGCAGCCGGTAGCCAAAGGCGCCCTGGTAGCCCAAGGGGTGGAAACGCTCGACATACTCGTTCCACAGGCCAACCTCAGCGCCTCCTGCCACCGGCTCCAGGCGCACGGGCTGGAAATCGCGCAAGGGACCGGCTAATGGCTGGCCCGGCGCGGTGCGCCCGCTCAGGCATACAGCGGTGCCGGGGCCGCCGTGGCGCTGCGCGACCCGCAGGCGCGGCAGCTCCACCAGCCCCGCCGCCGCCAAGCGCTCCAGCAAGCGCTGACAGGCTTGGATCTTCGGTGTCCCCGCGGCGGTGTGCCAGTGCAGATGCTCACACACCGTGGCCGCCAGCTCCTTGCGCGCCAACCCCGGCAGCCAGGCCACCGTCTGGCGGATTTCTGCGATCTCCTGGGCGCTGAAGCGTCGGCCACACGCCACCCACTCGCTGGTATCTCCCGGATTCATCGCCGAACCCTCCCGGCCTCACCTCGTGCCTAGTGCGTCCCGCTAATCCTGCCAAAAGCGATTACGGTTGTGTATCCCCTTTTGCGAAAGTTACTTTTCCGTCTCCCCCCAAGCCATTGTCCCGGCATGCCGCCAGAATTGATGCTTCAGGGCTGAAACAACGCCTTCTTGCGCCCCTCGCCCCAGCGAGGAGAGGTGTTGGGGTGAGGGGGGAAGGCAGGCGCTGTCTGTACCGCTTATTTCTGCACCGTGACCTTAAGGTTGGCTCAGATCCCCGCCCCCCAGCGGGCTGGGGGCCGGGATACCCTCAAGTGGCTTCATGCTCTTGAGAAACTTGAACAGGTCACTCTCCGTCGAGAGCATCAGCGTCGTGTTGCGGGCGATGATGGACTTGTAGGTCTCCAGGGTGCGCGTGAAGGCGAAGAATTCCGCCGCCTGGGGACTCTGATTGTAGGCGCTGGCATAGATGTCGGTGGCCTTGGCATCCGCCTCCCCGCGGATCTCCTGCACCCGCCGGTAGGCCTCGGAGCGGATCCTGTCCAGCTCCCGGTCCCGATTGCCGAGGATGCGGGCCGCGTCCCCCTTCCCCTCCGAGCGGAAAAGCTCGGCGATCTGCCGTCGCTCGCTGATCATGCGGTCGTAGATCTTCGAGCGAACGCTGGCGTTGTAGTTGATCCGCTTGAAGCGGATGTCGAGCAGCTCGATCCCGAACACCCGAAGCTTCGGCGAGGCTGCCGCGAAGATCTCGTGCTCGACCTCCTCGCGTCCCTTTTCAATCGGCACCAGCGCTCCGACCGTGCTGTTGGGATCGGCAAGGACGCCCTCGGCCAGCGGAACGCGATCCTTCGTGGTCCGAACGATCTCGATGAGCTCGTGCTTGGCGACGGCGTTTCGCGTCTCGCTGCCCAGGATGTCGTCGAGGCGGGATTGGGCACTGCGTTCGTCACGAAGCCGCAGAAAGTATTGGAGAGGATCGGTGATGCGCCACCGCGCAAACAGGTCCACGGCGATGTACAGCTTGTCCTTGGTCGGCATGTCGCTGGGATTCCCGTCCCATTCCAGGATGCGCTTGTCGATCCGGTTGACGTCCTGGACGAAGGGTGTCTTGAGCTTGAGCCCCGCCGTTGTCACCGCATCCCCAACCGGCCTCCCGAACTGCGTGATGATCACCTGCTCGGTCTCGTTCACGGTGTAGAGCGAGCTGACCAACAGGATCGCAGCCACGGCCACGAGGGCCAGGGCCAGCAGAATACGTGCGTTGCCCCCGCTCATGGTTGCACCCCCTGCTGCGCATCCAGGTTCAGGAACGGGAGGACGCCGCGCACGGCGTCATCCACCACGATCTTGGAGCGCAGATTCGGCAGCACTGCCTGGAGGGTCTCCAGATAGAGGCGGCGGCGGGTCACGTCGGGGGCCTCGAGGTACTGCGCAAAGACCCTGTTGAAATGGGCAGCGTCCCCCTGCGCCTCGTTGATCCGCTTGAGCCTGTAGCCCTCCGCCTCCCGGATGCGCTGGTCCTTCTCGCCCTCGGCGAGCGGAATCGCGAGGTTGTACTCCCTTCGGGCCTCGTTGATGAGCCGCTCCTTCTCCTGCTGGGCCTGGTTCACCTCGTTGAAGGACTCCTGCACCGGTACCGGCGGGTTGATGTTCTTCAGCTGCACCTGGTCGATGCTGATGCCCATCTCGTACTTGGTGGACAGCGCTTGCATCTTGGCGAGCGCCTCGTCCTCGATCCCCTGGCGGCCTATGGTGATGACCTCATCCACCGTGCGGTCCCCCACGACCTCCCGCATGACGGACTCGGACACGTCCCGCAAGGTCGCGCTCGGCTCGCGGACCTTGAAGAGAAACTTCTCCGGGTCTGAGATGCGGTACTGGACCACCCATTCTACCAGTGCGGCGTTGAGGTCCCCCGTCACCATCTGCGTCTCCTTCTTTCGCTCCTTTGGGTACTGATAGGGATTGGTGCCACCCGGGGTGGAGAAGCCAAACTCCTGCTTGAGCTGGCGTTTGACCGGGACGATCGTCACCGTGTCGATGCCGAACGGCAGCTTGAAGTGCAGTCCCGGCGGCACATCTCCCACATACTTGCCGAAGCGCTGCAGCACACCCACCGAGTCGCTGGGCACGGTATAGACGGCCGACCAGATGAGCGCCGCCCCCAGCAGGAGCAGCAGCGGAGAGATGAATGATCGAAGGGTGGATGCCTTTATCGCGATAGTGCCCATTTGGTCTTACTCCGCATTGTGCGCCATTGCCCCCCGGACTCCTAAACACGAGGGTTCTCGTCCCTCTACCCATCCTTCGCAAGGCGCCTTCTTTCATCCAGGGGCTGCTGCATCAAGGCGATCGCCGTAACGTCCATAAAACCATTTCATCATAAAGGGCGGTAACAACGTGCTGAATGCAATAACGATCACCATGACCGCGTAAATCTCATTATTGAAAATTCCGTTGGTTCTTCCCAACTCCGCGAAGATGAGTCCCACTTCTCCACGCGGTATCATGGCCATACCAATCATCCAACGTGCAGCCAAGCTCTCCTTAATAAGAAATGCGCCAACGAGCTTTGCCACGACAGCTGCGGCCAGCAGAGACAGCGAAAACATCCAAATAAAGGGGGAGTCCCAATCGATCTCACGGAGGTTCAAGGAGAGTCCCACGAATACGAAGAATATCGGTGTGAACAAATGAACAATGGGTTTCATCTGCTCCTCGATACGATGGGCAAACCCATCATCCCCATGCAAGGCGATACCCAAGGGCAGAAAGAACCGTCTCGAGAGGGCCAAACCGGCAGCAAAGCCGCCAAGCAATTCCGGCGCTCCCAACGTATGCGCCAGCCACGCGAAGAACAGCACCAGCGACACAATGGTCGTGGGCAGTAGGCCCGGAATCTCGCTGATTACATCGAACCGCTTGATGATCAGTGAGATTAGCTTGGCGGCAACGGGGGCAATAACAAAAAACTCTCCAACAAACGTCAACACCTTGCCAGCGTTGATCAAGCTGATCTCGCCGCGGATGGAGAACTCATAGAGAGATCCGCCAATACGCGTACCGTGATTCCGATGCTGGTGGCCGTAAGCGTGCCACCGATGAACAAGGATACCAGGAAGGACAGGCCGAACACCCAATAGCCCAGCGCGAACCCCAATGCCAGGGGCGACACAAATCCTGCCATCGCTACCACGAAGGATTTCAGTCCGGTGCGCACCAGGCGCTTGACGTCGGTTTCCAGCCCGACCTCGAACAGCAGCAAAATAATGCCGATCTCCGCCATCAGCTTGATGGCCTCCAGCGGCTCGATCCAGCCCAGCAGGCTGGGCCCCAATACCACGCCAGCGACCAACTCGCCGATGACGGAAGGTGCGTGCAAACGGGTCGCCAGCTCCGCGAATAAGCGTGCGGTCAGAAGAATGACGAGCAGATAAAGGAAAAAGTCATGGGTTTCCATCAAATAAGGGAAATCCAACTGCACGAAAAGGGGATTAAACAAGACGCTACCATCGGAGACGCATGCAAGCAAGGGCGTTTGCTCGGCGTCTAGGCGGTGCGGCGGGAGAAGGCCGTCCTCCCGACGATCGATGGGTCTGTGGCGGAGCCTAATCTGCGCGTCGAGAGCGTCCGGTGTGCAGGGCCCGGAGCGCGGCCTGCGGAGCTGCGCGGGGCGCTCGCGCTCGACGCCTGCCGCTACAGGAAGGATCGAGCGGGACAGGCTGTCACTTGGCGACATCCCCCCGATCCGGTTTCTAAACCACCGCAGTCATGCCTAAGTCTCGATTTATGCCCGGCCCTAAGAATGGGGAGTGGACAGGAGCACCACCATGCCCGAGACCGACACTCTGATCTTCGACATCATCGCGTTGGAGTGGATGATCGCGCTTCTCGCGGTCGCAGTGTTCATGATCGTCGTCGGCTTCGTCAGTCGCGCGAGTCGTCGCGACAGGCGGGCGCCGGTGGCAAAGGACAGGCCCACGGGTGAGCCGGTCTGGCACGGTCTGGCCGCCGAGGAAGCGCTGCAGCGGGTCGGCGCCGTCCACCAGGGGCTGACCCCGGAGGAGGCCCGCCGACGCCTCGAGACCCATGGTCCGAACCAGCTGCCAGAGGCCAAGCCGCGTAATCCGCTACTGCGCTTCGTCGCTCAGTTCCACAATGTGCTGATCTACGTACTGCTCGCCGCAGGCCTGGTCACGGCACTGCTTCAGCACTGGCTCGATGCCGGGGTCATCCTGGGCGTCGTGCTGATCAACGCCGCCATCGGGTTCGTGCAAGAGGGCAAGGCCGAGGACGCCCTGCGCGCGATCCGGCGCATGCTCTCCCCCCAGGCAATGGCCTTGCGCGGCGGGCGGCTGGTGACCGTCGCTGCCGCACACCTGGTGCCCGGCGATCTGGTGCAGCTCCAATCCGGCGATAAGGTGCCAGCGGACCTACGGTTGCTACGTTCCAAGGGGCTGCAGGTCGAGGAGGCGCCCCTGACCGGGGAGTCCGTCCCGGTCGAAAAGGGGACCGAGCCGGTGGCCCTGGAGACGCCGTTGGCAGAGCGCCGCGGCATGGCCTATTCCGGCACGCTGGTGACCCACGGCCAGGGTACCGGCATCGTTGTCGCGACCGGCCCAGCGACCGAGATCGGCCGCATCAGCGCCATGGTCGCGAATGTGGAACAGCTGACCACGCCCCTGCTCCGGCAAATGGCCCAGTTCGGCCGCTGGCTGACGGCGGCGATCCTGGTACTGGCCTCGGCCGGCTTCGCATTCGGCGTGCTGGTGCGCGACTACGCGGCCACGGAGATGTTCCTGGCTTCCGTCGGATTGGCCGTGGCCGCGATCCCGGAGGGCTTGCCGGCGATCATGACTATCACGCTGGCAATCGGCGTGCAGCGCATGGCAGGACGCAATGCCATCATCCGCCGGCTGCCGGCGGTGGAGACGCTCGGCACGGTCGGCGTCATCTGCTCGGACAAGACCGGCACCCTTACCCGCAATGCGATGACGGTGGCCGCGATCCACACCGGCGAGCGGCTGCTCACGGTGACCGGCACCGGCTGCGACTCCCATGGAGGCTTCGCGCACGGCGGTGATGCGGTGCTGCCGCGGGACGACGCACGGCTTCACGAGATACTGCGTGCCGCCGTGCTCTGCAACGATGCGGCGTTGGAGCAGGAGCCGGAGACCGG
>JARRNE010000364.1:0-3865 GCA_037385305.1 Chromatiaceae bacterium
ATCGTCGGGATAGGAGCAAGCCAACGACTGCGCCGGTCGTCAGTGTCAACGGCGGGAATCATGCGGTCCTCGAGCTGGACTCGACTGTCGCCCCGCCCAAGCCAACGCCTGAAGGCCTTTCGTTTGTCTCCGCGTCACTTAAGGCTTGCTGCACCTTGTCCACGTCCGGCCGACGGCTCAAAAATGCCTCGACGCACGCAGGATCGAACTGGGAGCCCGAGCGTTGACAGATATAGTCGATGGCTTCGGATGCCGGCCAAGGCCCTTTGTAGGGGCGCACAGAGGTCAGGGCATCATAGACGTCGCACACTGCGACGACGCGGGCCGGCAGCGGAATTGCGTCGCCCTGAAGGCCCTGAGGATATCCCGACCCGTCGTATCGCTCGTGGTGGCTCAAGGCGATCGTGGCTCCGAGTAGTACCCAACGCGACGGGCTGTCCTTCAGAATTTCATACCCGATGCGCGTATGGGTCTTCATCACATCGAACTCCGCTTCGTTCAGGGGCGCATCTTTCAGCAGGATCCCGTCCGGAATGCCGATCTTTCCGATGTCGTGCATGGGTGCCGCGAGCTCGATGTCCTCACACACCGCCATCGGCAGGCTCAGACCTTCCGCGATTAGGCGGCTGTAACGCGCCATCCGAAGCACGTGGTTACCTGTCGATTCATCCCGATATTCTCCAGCCTTGCCAAGCCGAAGCAGGGTATCGCGCTCGCGAGCCTGCACCTCCCGAGTTGCAATGGCGACTTGGTCCTCGAGCCATTTGGCCCGATTGCGGATGATCAGCTGTTGTTTCCGCAAAGTCAGCAGGTTACGGCAGCGGGCGCGACATTCGTACTGATCGATCGGCCGGCTGAGGAAGTCTGTAGCCCCTGCGTCCAGGGCGGCGTAACGGATGCGGACGTCTTCAACCACAGTCACGACGATGATCGGAATGTCTGCACAGGCGGGAATGCTGCGCACGTGACGAATGAGCGCTATGCCATCCATCGCAGGCATCTTGTAGTCCGTCACGACAAGGTCCGTCGGCTGCGACCGGATCCAGCTCAGGGCCTTGAACGGATCGCTGAAGGTTCGGACCTCAAGATCGTCGTCGACACCGCGAATCACCTGCTCGAGAATCCGGCGGCCCGTTGACTGGTCATCGACGATGACCACAGACGACTTCTTCCCCCAGAGCGATTCTCTTGTCATAACCCCCCCTTCGGCTGCCCAGTCGGCCTTCCTTCCATTCCCAAATTTACCGCACTGGGCCTTATAAGTCTTGACTGAAATCCCGGATATTGATAGTGGCAATGCTGCAACTTGGGCTCGCAGCTGCCGACGCCCTACCGGGAGACCCTGGCAGTCTCCTCCTTCGACAACGCGAATTGTCGCCTGCGGCTCGACACCGTTCGCCCACCAGTGCCCGTGCTTGTCCCCAGTGAGCCCGCAAGCTACGCGTGGGCACCATCGGAACCGCGATCGCCTCGGCGCTTACAGGTTTCCTGTCCCTTCGGTGGTGGCAGATGCCCCTGGTTTTCGTCGCGCTGGTCCTGGTCGTCTCGGGCCCCTCGATGCTGCTGGCCCACTGCAGTCTGAGGGCACGCAACCTCGGTCCCATCGGACAGCAAGACTCGGATGACTAGCCGCAGACCTGCTCGACCACCAGCCTGTTCTTGACCCGCCTGCTTCGCCCGGCACAGGAGGTGGTCTGCTACCCGTCGCGCGCGTATCTTCAGGAGCATCAAGGACTCCCGAAGCCAGGCTCGATGAGCCGGACCGGGGCGTCGACGTTCGCGATCCGGATATCGCTGAAGCCAGCATCCGCAATGGGCTTCTCCAGCACCTCTGGCGTGCCGAGGCTGAAAGGACCAGGCTGGCCGGGCAAGGGCGGCGGCAGCTGGGCGCGGCGGCGGATGATGGATACCGGAATCAAAAAAGAGCGGTTGCAGTCCGCGGAAGAGTAAACCATCGCGGCGATCTCGCCCCCGCGGGTCGCGAAATGGGCCCGTCGCTCAGACGACGGCACGTCAAGCCACTGACATTTGGAATCCCGGTGTCGATAGAGACAGGGCGACCTCCTCATCGGTCATCTCTTCCAAGATACCGTCGAAGAGCGGGGAGGACAGATAGCGTTCGCCGGTATCGGGCAGCATGCACAAGATGGCCGACCCTGGGCCGGCCCGCTGGGCGACTTGCATCGCGACGGCGAACGTCGCGCCACCGGATATACCTGTGAAAATGCCTTCCCGCTGCGCCAGCTTGCGCGACCATTCGATGCCGACCGACCCCTCCATTGGGATGAGCTCGTCGAAATAGCGCCTGTCGATCGCTTCCTGCAGGACCAGAGGGATGAAATCCGGGGTCCACCCCTGGATCGGATGGGGCGCGAACGCAGGATGGCCGGCGCTGGGCGAGCCGTCGGCGGCCCGCTCCTGCGAGAGGCCGCTGCCGACGAGCTGTGCGTTAGCTGGCTCGCTCAGGATGATCTTCGTCTCTGGACGCACCCGGCGCAGGACGCGCCCGACACCGGCCAATGTGCCACCGGTACCGTAGCCGGTGACGTAATAGTCAAGCCGGGCCCCGTCGAAATCAGCCAGTATCTCGCGCGCGGTCGTGTTCTCGTGAATCAGTGCGTTGGCGTCCGTCTCGAACTGGTGGGCGAGAAACCAACCGTTTGTCTCTGCCAGCTCGACGGCCTTCCGATACATGCCGAAGCCTTTCTCCGCACGCGGGGTCAGCACGACCTTGGCGCCAAGAAACCGCATCAGCTTGCGCCGCTCGATCGAGAAGCTCTCGGCCATGGTGACAACGAGCGGGTAGCCCTTTGCCGCGCAAACCATCGCCAAGCCGATGCCGGTATTGCCGCTGGTCGCCTCCACGACCGTCTGTCCCGGCTTGAGCGCGCCGCTGCGCTCGGCCTCCTCAATGATGCTGACAGCGAGCCGGTCCTTGACCGACCCGATGGGATTGAAGAATTCCGCCTTCACGTAAACCCTGACATGGGGCGGGGCCAGATTGTTGATGCGTATGCTCGGCGTATTGCCGATCGTGTCGAGAACGCTTTCGTAAAGCTGGCCAAGACCTGCGGTGGACCGGGACATTTCAGAAGTCAAGGTGAGCCCCCCTGTTTGAAGCGCGACCACGCGGATCGTCGTCTGTGCCGCATATCCGAGTTCGGCCAAGAGTGCCGGCGCTCCGAGTTGCCGCGAATCCGACGTTCCCCAAAGTGTAGGAGACCCGGCCAGCCACGGGAACCCGGCGAGCCTTCTCGAGAAGGCGGCGACCCGGAGCCCCGAGTCCGACGACGTTGGTCGGAAGCGTTGCTCCAGCGGGCGCCATCAGGCAAGCGCCGTCCCCGGCTACATGGACTACGGGATACACCATGGCGCGACCTTGATGGTGGAGATTGAACAAGGACGCTTCGTATTTTTCTACCTGCCACTCGACTCGTATAACAGGATTGAAGGATCCAGTTGCTGACGACCATGGCGTCAGCACCACCCCGGAAAATGCATGGCGCTGCCACCATGACCGTTTCCCTTACCCCGGCCCTCTCTCGGGGCGCGAGGGAGCGGTGGAGCGCGCTGCGCGCGACATTCGGTGAAGGCTTGGAAGCTTCCAAACAACAATTTCGGGCTTCACCCCAGCTGCCCCTGGTAAGAGCCAGGCGATCCGTCAAGCGGACGAGCGTTGGGCGCCTGGGTGGTTGGACCAGCCTGCGCAGCTGGCGCTGCCGGATTTCAAGATGGTGACCCCCCCTCGGCGCCCGTAAGCATCGAGCGCAGGGACCTCGCGATGGAATGCGGGGACCTCGGCCGTTACGCCCACGCCGATAACCTGCTCTCGCAAAGCGCCCGCTTTTACCTGCCGCGCGAAGCG
>JARRNE010000365.1:0-3851 GCA_037385305.1 Chromatiaceae bacterium
TCAAGGACGTGATCTACAACTCTGCGGGCGTCAGGGACGAGACCTTCACTCAGGGCTTCGCGCCGGCGTCGGCCGCTTTCAATCTGCGCGGACTGGGGGTGAACCGTACCCTGGTGCTGGTCAACGGGCGGCGTGTCCCTCTGTTTCCCTTCGCCCAGGATGGAAGGGCAAGCTTCGTGGACATCAATCTTATCCCGCTGGGCGCGGTGGAGCGGATCGAGATACTGAAGGATGGCGCCTCGGCCATCTATGGCTCAGACGCCATCGCCGGCGTCGTGAACATCATCCTCCGTCGCGATTACAACGGGGCCGCGGTGTCTGTCCAATTGGGCGAGACCGACCAGGGTGACGGGAATGAGGGTCACGTCAATCTGATGGGTGGCCTCTCCAACGACAAGGGCAATTTCACACTGATCGCCGACTACTTCGACCGCGGGGAGATCAAGGCAGAAGATCGGGATGTCTCCAAATCCGCCCTGGGTCCGATTGACGATCGCAGCGCTGCCGGCAACCCGGGAACCATCATCCGCCTGGACCGCGGGGGCAGGCCGATCCCTGACCCGCGATGCGCCGCCAATGAGATCAATCCGGAAAAGGGTCCCTTCTGTCTCTATGACTTCGCCCCTTGGACCACCCTGATCCCGGAAACCCAGCGGTTGGGACTTGTCGCTTCAGGCGACTACGCGTTCACCAGTCAGGTGAGTGCATTTTTCGGGGCCAATTACACGTACTCCAACTCACAGCGCGACCTCGCGCCATCCTCGGGCGGGTTCTTCGTCGCCCCGGACAACCCAAACAACATTTTTCCCGGAGAGCCGGTGATCTCTGTCTATCGACTCACAGAGCTGGGACCACGGACCGACGAGTTCGCGACGGGGGCCTGGAACGCGCTCGGTGGTCTGAGAGGGTCCTTCCGCTCCTGGGATTGGGAGTTCGGGGTCGGCGGCGGAGAGATCGATACCCGGGTGAGGGGAACAAACGGCTACACGACGCAGGATGCCGTCGAGCAGGCGATTGACAACGGGCTACTCAATCCCTTCGGGCGGAGCCTGAACTTCTACCCGTCCTCGATCAGCTACCAGACCAAGCGCGACGGCAACTCGAGCCTCTTCTATACAGATCTCAAGGCGACCGGCGAGCTCCTGCAGATGCCCTATGGGCAACTTTCCGCTGCCTTAGGTGCGGAATATCGATCGGAGGATTTCTCCGACACGTGGGACCCGGTCAGCGAACGGGGGGACGTCCTCTCCGTCGGCGGAACCTCTTCCAGCGGCGACCGGAACGTGACGGCTGTTTACGCAGAGCTTTCCATTCCCGTGCTGGAGCGCCTCGAGATGCAGCTCGCCGGCCGCTACGATGATTACAGCGATTTCGGCGGCACCTTCAACCCCAAAATCGGGCTGCGTTGGAAGGCGCTGAGTAACCTGTTGCTGCGGGGCACCGCCGGCACCGGCTTCAAGGCTCCGTCCCTGCCCGAGCTATACAGCGGGGAAATTGCTGGCTTCGACAGCGTGTACGACCCGGTCCAAGGCCGCGTAACCCAGGTTGACACCTTCACCATGGGAAATCCCGAACTGGATGCGGAAGAATCGAGGAACTACGGCGCCGGATTGGTCTGGGACGTGACACCGGCCTGGAACCTGCTGGTCGACTATTGGCACATCCGCGTCAAGGACGGCGTGTCGAATGACTCTCAATTCTATGTCAATAATGAGGACATCTATCCGGACAAGGTTATCCGCGGACCGGACGGCGGGATCGTAGAGGTCCTAAACCCCTTCCAGAATGTCGCCGAGCAGAAGGTTTGGGGGATCGACTTCAATACGAACGTGCACTGGCAGCCGACGGGTGTCGGCTCCTTCGTGTTCAATCTGGCGACCACGTATCTCGGCTCCTTCGAGGAGACACGGCTCCCGGGCGCGCGCTCGGTCGATATCGCCGGCAAGGATGGCCGACCGCGCTGGCGCGGGCAGGGTACCCTGCGCTGGAACAAGGCCAGCTATCAGGCGAGCCTGACAGTCAACTACACCGACGGCTACGAGCGTGTACTGGAGGGCGCCGATGACGATCATGTCGGGTCCTTCTCCACGGTCGACGCTCAGCTCAACTGGTCCCCACCTGCCATCAAGGGCAGCACGGTCTCGGTCGGAATCAACAACCTCTTCGACGCGGCGGTACCGGAAGACCCTTATCTCGAGGGCTGGCCCTTCTTCAATAGGGACCTCTACAGCGCGCGTGGCCGGTTCTTCTATGCGCGCTACAAGCACGCTTTCTAGCTCGGTGGCAGGGCCGTTCTTCCCCCATCGGACCAAGCCCGACTGAAGTGTTGGGGCGATGACTCCACAAGCATCCTCCCCTTGTCGCCGTTCGGCGCTTGCCGTGTGCCTCGTCCTGGGCTCAGTGGCTGTCGCCGCCGGGCCGTTAGGCGAGGCCATCCAATTTCAGACGGAGACGGCGCGCGACGGTGTCAGATCCCAGAAGCGGGTCGAGCAGGCGTTCGAGGCGACCCGGCAGTTGCTCCAGGAATACAAGGCCGCGGTGCGCGAGCTCCAGAGCCTGCGCCGCTACAACGACCACTTGGAGAGAATGGCAGCAGCCCAGGAGGCCGCAATCGAGGCAATGGCCGCTCAGGCCGAAGGGGTTCAGCTCACTCGGCGTGACCTCCTCCCCTTGATGTCACGCATGGTGGACACGCTCGATCGGTTCGTGGCGCTGGACGTCCCCTTTCGCCTCGACCAGCGCCGGGGGCGCGTTAAGCAGCTCGAAGCGATGATCGACAGCCCGGACGTTTCCATCGGGGAAAAGTACCGGCGGGTGCGTCAGGCCTACCAAGCAGAAACGGAATATGGCCGCACGGTGGACGCCTATCGCGCCCCATTGACGTTAGGGGAGAAGGATATCACGGTCGATTATCTGCGGGTGGGGCGCATTGCGCTCCTCTACCGATCGCTGGACGGGGGCGAGACGGGGTTCTGGGACCCCACGACAGGATCCTGGCGCCCGCTCCCAGGCGAGTATCACGCGTCGCTCGACAGGGCACTGCGCATCGCCCGCAAGGAATCCGCTCCCGACCTGCTGATGATCCCGGTAGCCACGCCGAAGTCTCTGCCATGAGCGCGCGGGCGTCCTTGCTGCTGCTGCCCCTTGTCTGCTTTGGGGCCTTAGCGGCGGAGCCGGCGCCTCCGGGGTCTCTGGATGAGCTGCTGGGACAGGTGCGGGCCATTCGATCCGAGCAAGCGAAGCAAGATCGGGAGCGAGAACGGCGGTTCCTCGCTGAGGAGGGGCTGCAGCGTCAGCGCCTGCAGGAGGTCCGGGCGGCACTCGAAGCCGAGCGGCGCCGCGGTGCCGATCTGCAGAAGGCATTCGAAAACAACAAACGGCGGCGGACTGAGGCTGAGTCCCGGCTGCGGGAGCGTTCCGGAGGGTTGGAGGAGCTCATTGGGGTCGCCCGACAGGTGGCCGGCGAGGCCAAAGCCATCTTCGAAGACTCCCTGATCTCGACGCAGATCGCGGGACGCGCGGAAGCCATGGACAGGCTCGTCCAGAGCAAAGGCATGCCGCCAATCGATGCCTTGGAGGACCTGTGGTTCGCCCTCCAGCAGGAGATGACCGAGTCGGGCAAGGTGGTGACCTACGACGCCAACGTGATCGAAGGAGACGGAAGCGAGCAGCAGCGGCGGGTTACGCGCATCGGGACCTTCAACGCGGTCACGGGCGGCCGCTTTCTCCAGTACAGCGCGGAGACTGGTCAGCTGCAGGAGCTGGCGCGCCAGCCGGCGAGCCGATACCAACGGCTGGCCGCGGATCTGGAGTCCGCGTCTGGCTCCACGGCGCCGATGGTCATCGACCCT
>JARRNE010000366.1:0-6014 GCA_037385305.1 Chromatiaceae bacterium
GGCGAAGACCCCGAGCGTGATCTGGGTCGCGCGGCTCCCCATGAAGTTCCGCAGGATGCGCGAGGTGTATTGGCTGGAGGCCAGGGCCAGCGCCACCAAGGTCATCGAGAACGTGATGCCCATGACGGACATCATCGAGCCGGCCAGCGTGGACAGCATCTGGCGCGCGCCCTCCGCCCCGACCCCAAAGAGGCGCGGCCACAGGGCGAGCCAACGATCGCCCCACACGGCGTCCGCCTCGATCAGCGCCAGCGCGGCGACAATGCCGTCAACCACCCCCAGGGACGGAACAAACCAAAAGCTCGACCGCGCGTCGTTGAAAAGCTGTCTTACCCTGTTCATGTCCCGCCGGGTCTCATGCCGCCTAAAACGGTTTCCGGCCGGGGCCTGCGACGTACCAAACGATGACGCCGATCACGGGCAGGATCAGTACCAGCAGGACCCAGAGCAGCTTCTCAATATCCCTCGCAGCGCTTTGAACGATCATCACGATCGCATAAACATCGGCGATCAGGATGAGTAGGGCGCCAATTCCAGTGAGTCCCATCGTCACTCTCCAGGTATGGGGTTGTCGGGTATCGATCAGTGTAATGCTTTCCATTTCCAGTTGCGGATTTCCGGCATGTCCTCGCCGTGCTTGTCGATGTACTCCCTGTGCTCGAACAGCTTGTCCTTGAGCTGCTGCTTCAAATAGATGCCCCGATCGCCCGTCTGCGGCAGGCGGTCGATGGTGTCCATCACCAGGTGGAAGCGATCCAAATCGTTCAGCACCGTCATGTCGAAAGGCGTGGTAATGGTGCCTTCTTCCTTGTAGCCGCGGACGTGGAAGTTGTCGTGGTTGGTGCGGCGGTAGGTCAGCCGGTGGATCAGCCAGGGGTAAGCGTGGTAGGCGAAGATCACCGGCTTGTCCTTGGTGAACAGCTCGTCGAAATCCGTGTCGCTCAAGCCGTGCGGGTGCTCGCTGGGCGGCTGCAGCTTCATCAGGTCGACGACGTTGACCACCCGAACTTTCAGCTCGGGCAGGTGCTCGCGCAGGATGGAGACGGCGGCGAGCGTCTCCAGCGTGGGCACGTCGCCGCAGCAGGCCATGACCACGTCGGGGGCAACCGCCGGGTCGTTGCTGGCCCACTGCCAGATGCCGATCCCCTCGCTGCAGTGCTTGACGGCGGCCTCCATGGTCAGCCACTGCGGCGCTGGGTGTTTGCCCGCGACCACCACGTTCACGTAATGACGGCTGCGCAGGCAGTGGTCCATCACCGACAGCAGGCAGTTGGCATCCGGCGGAAAGTAGACCCGCACCACCTCGGCCTTCTTGTTCACGACGTGGTCGATGAAGCCAGGGTCCTGGTGGGTGAATCCGTTGTGGTCCTGGCGCCAGACATGCGACGTCAGCAGGTAGTTGAGCGAGGCGATCTTGCGCCGCCACGGCAGGTGCGCGGTGACCTTCAGCCACTTGGCGTGCTGATTGAACATCGAATCGATGATGTGGATGAACGCCTCGTAGCAGTTGAAGAGCCCATGCCGCCCGGTGAGCAAATAGCCCTCCAGCCAGCCCTCGCACTGGTGCTCGCTGAGCATTTCCATCACGCGCCCCGTGGGCGCGAGCCATTCGTCGTTAGGCACGGTCGCGGCGTCCCATTGGCGCTCGGTCACCTCGAACAGGGCTTGCAGTCCGTTAGAGAGCGTCTCGTCCGGGCCGAAGACGCGGAAGTTGCGCTGCCCGCTGTTCAGCTTCGCCACATCGCGCAGGAAGGGGCCGAGCACATGGGTGTCGCCGATGCCGGGCGCGCCGGGCTCAGGCACGTCGGCCCCGTAGTCGCGAAAATCCGGCATGCGCAGGTCGCGCAGCAGCATGCCGCCGTTGGCGTGGGCATTGGCGCCCATGCGGCGTTCGCCCTCGGGCGCCAGCTCGGCCAGCTCCAGCTTCAGGCGGCCTTGCTCGTCGAACAACTCTTCCGGCCGGTAGCTCCTCAGCCACGCTTCCAACAACTTGAGGTGCTCGGGATGTGCCCTCGGGTGGAGCGGCACCTGGTGCGCACGGAAGGTACCCTCGATCTGCAGCCCATCGACCACCTTCGGTCCCGTCCAACCCTTGGGTGACTTGAGCACGATCATCGGCCAGCGAGGCCGCGTGGTGTCGTTGTTGTTGCGTGCATTGCGCTGGATTTGCCGAATGTCCTCGATGGCCTTTTCCAAAGTGCCGGCCATGAGTTGATGCATCGCCTCCGGCTCATCACCTTCCACAAAGTGGGGCCAAAACGGTCGGGTTACTGATCTTGTAGCCGTTGAGATGCAGGATCGGCAGCACCGCGCCGTCGCTGACCGGATCAAGAAACTTGTTGGATTGCCAGGCGGTCGCCAGCGGTCCGGTTTCTGCCTCGCCATCGCCGACGACGCAGGCAACGATCAGTTCGGGGTTGTCGAGCACCGCCCCGAAGGAATGGCTGAGCGAGTAGCCCAATTCACCGCCCTCGTGGATCGAGCCCGGGCATTCCGGTGAGGCGTGGCTGGGAATGCCGCCGGGAAACGAGAACTGCTTGAAAAGCTTTTGGAGCCCCGCCTCATCCTGACTGATGTCGGGATAGATCTCGCTGTAAGTACCCTCGAGATACGTGTTGCCCACCACCGCCGGGCCGCCGTGCCCGGGGCCGGAGACGTAGATCATGTCGAGGTCGTATCTCTTGATGACCCGGTTCAGGTGCGCGTAGATGAAGTTCTGCCCGGGGGTCGTGCCCCAGTGTCCCAGCAGCATGTGCTTCACGTCCGCGATTTCAAGCGGCCGCTTCAGCAACGGATTGTTGTAAAGATAGATCTGGCCGACCGACAGATAGTTGGCGGCGCGCCAGTAGGCATCCACGTTGTGGAGCAGTTGCGGGGATAGCGTTCCGGTCTTCATGGTTCGATTCTCCTGTTTCCGCCGCGCCCGGGAACGTGGCAAAGCCCTTGCGTATGGGCGATTGCGGTCGCTAGTCAGTCATCGCTGCCACAGGATGCGTGCCTCTTCCAATGGGATGGCAACGCCGTCGCCGTGCGGTATTAGGCGCGCCGTATAGTCCGTCGCCGGGCGGGCGGCGGGCACCTGCGCGCGATAGGCGTAGCCGTTGGTTGCACCCATCAGTTGGGAAACGCGCATCATCTCCACTCGCTGCGGCGCGCTGCCATCGACACCATCAGCATAAAGCTCGACCCGCACCGCCTTCGGGTCAAGGTCATCGAGATACACCTGCGCTTTGAATTGGTGTTGCCCGCCGTCAGTATCGACCTTCACTTCGCCGAAGCGCAGCGCGGCCCATTTTTCTTCCACCGCGTGCCGCCAATTGACGATCTGGGCGCCGCTTGCGCCTCTGTCGGCAGTCCGCTTACGGTAGGCTGAGGCAGCCGGGAGGTAGTATTGCTCGGTGTATTCGCGCACCGCGCGGCTGGTGGAAAAACGCGGTGTCAGCCGCGCCATGCTTTCCCGCATCCGCGCCACCCAGGCGCCGGGGATGCCCTGCTCATCGCGGGTATAGAACTCGGGGATCACCTCGCCCTCGAGCAGAGCGTAAAGCGCTTCGGCTTCGACGGCGTCCCAGGCGGGATCATCATCATGTTCGTGGCCGTCCCCCAGCGCCCACCCAACTTCCGGCGTGTAGGCTTCCGCCCACCAGCCGTCCAATTCAGACAGATTGATGCCGCCGTTGACCAGCACCTTCATGCCGCTGGTTCCACAGGCTTCCCACGGCCGGCGCGGCGTGTTGAGCCAAACATCCACGCCCTGCACCAACTGCTCGGTCAAATGCATGTCGTAGTCACCGAGGAAGATCACATGGGGACGCACCTCGGGCCGGCGGATGAAATGCATCCATTGCTGAATCAGGACTTGCCCCGCTTGGTCAGCCGGATGCGCCTTGCCGGCCATGATGAGCTGTACCGGACGCTGAGGATGGGTCAACAGGCGCAGCAGCCGCTCGGGGTCGTGAAGCAGCAAATTCGGTCTCTTGTAGGTCGCGAAGCGGCGCGCAAAACCCAAGGTCAACGTGTTGGGATCGAACAGATGCTTCGCGCCCTCAACCGCCTCGGGCGGCGCGCCTGAGGCGGCCAGTTGCCGGGACAAGCGCTCCCGCGCGTATTCCACCAGCGACTTGCTGGCGGCAATGCGGAATTGCCAAAGGCTGGCGTCGGAGACGCGGCGCATGTCCTGCTGCAGGGTCTCTGCCGTTCCCAGCCAGCGGTCCTTGCCGCAGGCCTCCGTCCACAGGGCATCGGCCGGGGCCGAGTCCCAGGTCGGCATATGGACACCGTTGGTCACGTGTCCCACCGGCACTTCGTCCGCGGGCCAGCGCGCGAAAAGCGGCTCAAAGAGGTGCCGGCTCACTTCTCCATGCAAGCGGCTCACGCCATTGACCGCCCCACTCCCGCGGATCGCCAGATAGGCCATGTTGAAAGGTTCCGCCGCGTCGTTTGGGTTCTGGCGGCCCAGGGCGAGCAGGTCGTGGCGCGTTATGCCGAGCTTCTGCTCGGCGTAGCCACCCAGGTATTGCTCGACGAGGGCCGGCGCGAAACGGTCAAAGCCGGCGGCCACGGCCGTGTGGGTGGTGAAGAGGTTCCCCGCCCGGGTGACCGCCAGCGCCGCCTCGCAGGGCCGCCCGTTTTCTTGCATGAAGCCGCAGGCGCGTTCCAGCACCGCAAAGGCCGCATGCCCCTCGTTCAAGTGGCAGACTTCCGGTTGGATGCCGAGTGCCGCGAGCAGTCGCCAGCCGCCAATCCCCAGCAGCAGCTCCTGCTTGAGGCGCAGCTCAGGCCCGCCGCCGTAGAGCTCGCTGGTAATGCCGCGATGCGCGGGGTAATTCGCTGCGTCGTTGCTGTCGAGCAGGTAGAGCTTCACTCTGCCGACCTGAACGTGCCATGCGCGCAGCCAGACCGAGTAGCCGGGCAGGGCAATCTTCAAACGCAGCCACTCGCCGTTCGCCTGACGCAAGGGCGTGATGGGCAGCTGTCCGGGGTCGTTATAGGGGAAGAGGGCCTGTTGCGCGCCGTTCTTGTCGATCACCTGGCGAAAATAGCCTTGCTGGTACAGGAGCCCCACGCCGATGACCGGAATGCCCAGATCGCTGGCGGCCTTGAGCTGATCGCCGGCCACGTTGCCCAGCCCGCCAGAATAAATGGGCAAGGCCTCGCTCAGCATGAATTCCATACTGAAATACGCGATACAGCTCAGCGGAGATTGCGGGTAGGTTTGTTGAAACCACGCGGGCGCCTCCGCCACGTCGCGCCTGGCTTGCAGCAGATCGTCGAGGCTCTTACGGAAAGCGGGCTCGGCCAAAACACCCTGGAGCTTCTCCCGCGAGACCGTCTGCAAGACAACCCAGGGATTTTGGGTCAGATCCCAGAGCGCGGGATCAAGCCGCCGCCACACCTGGTCGGTGGCATGATTCCATGTCCAGCGCATATCCAGCGCAAGCTCCGCCAGGGTATCGAATCCCTCTACGCCCGTGTGTAAGAGAAGCTCCTTCGGGTGGCCGACTCGTAATTGCTCGCTCATTGCCTCGCCTTCGAATTTGTCCCGGACGTAATCCCCGGATGCGGCGGGGGCGCTGCCAGCGCTGCATCGACGCTGGTCTGTGCTTCCGCCAGGATGCGGCGCAGGTGATTCGCGCCCGGGAAGCTCTCCGCCTCGATTCGGTAGATGTCTTGGGTGCCGGACGCCCTCTGCCCCAATGTGGGTGAGGATGTGGTGGAGGGGTTCCGTTAAGTCCGCCAGGCTCCTGGCACCATGCATCGCCGCGGTGCAGACGTTGAGGCCCTCTCGGCCCCAAGAGCGCAAGCGTACGAATTAAGCGGCTCGCCGGCCGACCGATGACACGCACAGCCAACAGCGGCGCGACGGTCGATGCTCAGGCACAAAGGTCACGAGCCTGCCGCCTCGCCATGACCACATTCTCACCGTCTGGCCGGTGTGTTCCGTTCGCTGGCGTACAGACAATCGCCAGGTTTCATTCGAAGGTGTCGGATGCGCATCCGAGGGGATCTGTTCC
>JARRNE010000367.1:0-3834 GCA_037385305.1 Chromatiaceae bacterium
TGGCATCGGGCTGAAAGTCTTGGCCGGCGCCGGTGCACAGATCGATACCACCACGGCCAACGGCAAGCTGGTACTCGGCATCTTTGCCGCGCTCGCGGAATATGCGGACCCTGGGGTTATGCAAAGCACCTGTGCCAAAGTCTATGTTCCGAAAGCACTTTATCCGCAGAACGCTTCGCATTATTGCAGCTCAAATAGGGTTATGGTCAGAGTGTCTGGGGCCTTGAATCAATAACCCCGCCCGACGGTGGCACATCGGCCCAGCCCCTCAGGGCAGGACGCCAGAACGGTGCGCTCCGACGAATTTTCATCGTCCGCGGTCGGTTCGGCGAGTCTGTCTGCAACACCAGCGGCGTTCGCCGAGCGAGGAACTGCAACCGCCACTCTTTGAGCCGGATCAGATGGTCGGCATCGGGCATCGGCGGCACATACTCAAGCCTCCTGCAACTCAAAGGAGGCTCCCATGCTGAAAACACATCTACGCTCACCCCTTACGCGGGAGCGACTCAGATCTGGTCCGGCCGCGGATCACGTCGACGCATTCGCAGACTGGCTTCACTCCAACGGTTTCACGCCAACAACAATCGATTGTCAGCTCCGCTCCCTCGCCAGCTGGGCCGATTGGATGCTTGCTGCCGGGTTCACTGCCCAAGACTTCCTCGCAGCGTTCGAGGCATGCAAGGAAATGCTGCAGCGCGAGGCGCGCGTCCGTTACCGCCGCGGGCCCAATCAGCATTCGATTGCGGCCGCAGCCACTTTCATTCGGTACTTACGCGACCTGGGGACGTTGCCGCCCCTAGAGCCTGCGCCATCTCCCAGTGACCGGTGGCCCCTGCTCGGGGAATTCCGTTCATGGATGCGGATCAACCGCGGACTGACTGAGACGACGCTCGACGTCTATGAGGGAATCCTGGAGGGGCTCCTCGATACACTCGGTGACAACGTGTCCACCTTCAGCGCGGAATCACTGCGTACTTTCGTCCTGGAACGGGCGCGACCGCACGGGATCGAGCGAGCCAAGAGTATCGCCGTCGCGGTCCGGGCCTTCCTGCGCTTCCTCGGTGCAACCGGTCGGTGTGCTCCGGGCATGGATGACGCCATCCCCGGTTATGCCTGTTGGCAACGCGCGGCCGTGCCTCGATACCTGCCATCGCAAGACGTCGAGCGAGTGATCAACTCCTGTGCCGACGATGCCAATGGCCTGCGCGACAGAGCCGTGCTGCTACTCTTGGCAAGGCTCGCGCTGCGTGCCAGCGAGGTCGCTGCACTTCGGTTCACCGATGTCGAGTGGGACAACGCAAGCATTCTGGTGTGCGGGAAGGCACGGCGCGAGGCGCTGCTGCCATTGCCCCAGGAAGTCGGCGACGCCATTCTGCGCTACCTCCAGCGGGGGCGACCAACGCTGCACGTACCCGCGTTATTCACGACCGTCAAGGCTCCCCTGCGTCCCTTGACCCGCGCCGCAGTCACCCAGATCGTGCGCAGTGCCCTGTGCCGCACGGGAATCGAATCGCCGATCAACGGCGCCCACGTCCTGCGCCACTCGGCCGCCACGACGATGCTCCGTCAGGGCGCATCCCTGGCGGACGTCGGCACGGTCCTGCGGCATCGCTCTGTACAGACGACGGCGCATTACGCGAAGGTGGATTTCGACCTCCTCTCGCAGATCGCCCAGCCATGGCCGGAGGTGTCCCCATGCTGATCGATCATGTCGAACGCTATCTCGCGCTGCGCCGGACGCTCGGCTTTAAGTTGCGCAACGTATCGGGCAACCTTCGAGCGTTCGCGCGGTTCGCCGCCGAGCGGGGCGACACCCATGTCCGCGTCGCCACCGCGGTGGCCTGGGCGAGCGCGGCACCCTCACAGGCGACACGCCATGTTCGGTTGCGCAACATCGCAAACCTCGCCCGCTTCCTGCACACCGAAGATCCCGTTCATGAGGTGCCGTCCAACCACTTTCCAGCGCCCAAACAGCGCCCCGTGCCCTACATCTACACGCCAGAGGAGATCACCCGGCTGATCGGCGCCGCCCAGCAGCTGCGCGAGACCTATCCGCTGCGACGCCAAGTGTATGCAACCCTGATCGGCCTGATCGCAGCGACGGGATTACGCGTCTCCGAGGCGCTCGATCTGCGCTTCTCCAACGTGCTGCCGGAGGGTGTGCTGCAGATTCGGCGCACCAAGTTCGGCAAGAGCCGCCTCGTGCCCCTGCATCCCACGGCGGTGACTGCCCTCAACCGTTATCTTGAGGCGCGCCGCCAGCTAGCCGTTACCGACGACCACCTGTTCCTCTCGGCAGGGGACCGCCGGATTGGCTCCAGCATGGTGGAATACACCTTCAGGCGTATCCGTCAGCTGGCTGAAATCGCTCCCGCACGGACACGTCCGCCACGCATCCATGACCTGCGCCACACCGTTGCAACCAGGGCACTGGAGCAGTGCCCGATGGGCCGCGAGACTGTGGGCCGGCACTTCGTCGCCCTGGCCACCTACCTGGGCCATTCGGATATCAAACATACCTACTGGTACTTGGAGGCGACACCGGAGCTGATGAGCGGTCTCGCCGTCGCCGCCGAAGCGCTGTTCGGCAGGGGGGCGGCATGACGCCCATCGCCCCTTTGATTACCGACTTCCTTCGTGAGCACATGCCGGTCGATCGTGGCTACAGCCTCCACACGTGCGAGACCTATGCCCACGCCTTTCGACTCCTGTTCGTGTTTGCCAGTCAACGCCTCGGGATCAAACCCTCCCAGCTCTGTCTGGAGCAGATCGATGCTGCACTGATCCTCGACTTTCTTGCCCACATCGAGGACCAACGCGGCAACTGTGTGACCACACGAAATGGCCGGCTCGCCGCCATCAAGACCTTCATCGGCTACGTCGAGCTGCGGGTACCCTCCGCCCTTGAGCAGGCCAGGCAGATCCACGCCATTCCGGCGAAACGTCACGACCAGAAGCTGGTGCGACATCTGACGATGGGGGAGATCCGCGCCATCCTCGATGCGCCTGATACCACAACCCGGCTCGGCATCCGCGACCGCGCCATGCTGCATCTGTGCTTTGCCTGCGCCCTGCGGGTTTCCGAGTTGGTCGGGCTTCCGCTGGAGAACCTGTCCCTGCAACGAACTCCAAGCATTCTCGTTCGAGGGAAGGGGCGCAAGGAGCGTTGCCTTCCGCTATGGAAGGAGACGGCCGCGGACTTGCGGGCCTGGTTGGCGGTGCGAGGTTCTGTCCCCGTCCCCGAGCTCTTCGTCAACGCCGAGGGGGCCGCTATGACCCGGGCAGGCTTCGAGTACGTGCTCGATAAGCACGTTCGCGTGGCTGCGCAAGCGTGCACCTCATTGACAGGACGCTCCGTGTCGCCGCACCAGCTGCGCCACAGCTGTGCCGTCCTCATGCTCCAGGCGACCAGGGACATCCGTAAGGTCGCCCTATGGCTCGGTCATGCCGACATCCGCACAACCGAGGTCTACCTGCAAGTCGATCCATCGGAGAAGCTCGAGACCGTGCAGGCGGCCCTTCCACCTGGCTTGCGGCGTGGCCGATTCAAAGCCCCGGACGCGCTGATCGCATCCCTTCTCCATGCGGGATAATGCGGAGCGCCGCGCCGCTAAAGTGCTTGGGCAACATCAACTTTGGCGGTGCGGCTTTGCATAATCCCAGGGTCCGCATATTCCGCGAGCGAGGCCATGATGGCGAAGACCATCTTGCCCTGGGCGGTCGTGGTGTCGATGTTCTCCTGGTACGAGATGAAGTCGACGCCAAGGTCGCGGAACTCGACGAGGGCATTCACGAGGGCCTGGGTGCTGCGCGCGAATCGGTCGTAGCGCCAGA
>JARRNE010000368.1:0-3827 GCA_037385305.1 Chromatiaceae bacterium
TGCTCCTCGGCAGCTGGCAGTCGATCTTCTTCATCGAGCTGGACGGCCCGCGGGAGGAGCGGCAGGTCGTCCTTCATTTCGTCGGCGAGCCTTACGATGAAAGTCGCGCGTAGCGCGCTCCCTGTCACCCTCGCCCACTGGGAGAGGGCCGGGGTGAGGGAAACGGTCAAGGCGGTAGCGACCGACTTTGTCCCATATTCGTTCTCTGGGGTGGCGCTGACGCCATGGCCGTTAGTAAGGGTTCAAGAACGAGTGAACCTGAAAAGAGAAACCTCAGCCGCCAAGGATGTAGCCGAGATCAATGGGCACGGCCTCGAAAGGGGGGATCGCGACCCGTTCGGCGTCGGGCGCGGCATTGGGACCGGCGGCGGTCAGGTTGGCGACGATACGATAACTGACGCCATCCAGCCCGTAGGCGACCAAGGTGCGCTCCTCGGGCCAGATCAGCCAGTAGTAGGGAACCAGGTGGCGTTGCAGCAACAGCAATAGGGTCAGGGTATCCTTGCGCTCGTGTCCGGGTGAGACGATCTCGCAGACCCAGTCCGGTGTCAGCTCCACGACACCGCGCGGGCGCTCCGGGAGACGCTCCCGTCGCCAGCCGGCCAGATCGTGGCTCGGGCACTGGTGGACCTCGTACAGGACGCTGATCTCGGTGGCGATCCACCAGCCGCCGGGGCCGTCGGGGCGGCGCAGGGGCTGCAGCTCGCCGACGATATTGCTCTGGACGAGGCCATGCTCGGCCCGCGCCATGGGTCGGCGGACGATCTCGCCGTTGATGAGCTCGACCCGCTCCTCGGGGTGGGCGAGCAGATCCGCCAGCGTGGCCAGCTTCGCGGCTTCCATCGGCTTACCTCGTTGGACTGTGGTCCCTCAGGGTCTGGCGCGATCCCCGTATCGGTCGACGGTCCAAGGGAAGCGCAGCCGGGGGCCCTGTGTCAACCCGGGAAGTCGGGGCGGGAAAACCGCAGTGGGGATCGATTCGGCCAGACTCCGGTCATGGCCCGCCGTCCCCGCGTCCATCTCGGGATTCAGGGACGGTATCATCAATCCCCCGACGCGTCCGGTTGCGAGAAGAGGGAAAAAGGGGCCCGGCTCCATCGAGGGCTTTTGCGACACCCTCTTGAAGGCGAAGGTCGAGAAGGGGGGGCACTGGCGTTGGCTAGGCTGCTTCGTTTGGCTCCCAACGCCCCCTCCAAGCCGTGCCCCCTCCAGGGGAAAGGGACTGCGGGCTCCCGGGAGGACAGAGCTGGGACCGGAGTGACGAGCCGGTCCCAAGCAGGTAATGGCTCCTGGCGGGGGCCTCTCGAGCTTGGCCCCGTAACGGGCATTTCTGGCAGAGCGAATCGCTCGGCGTCTGCGCCGGCTGAAGGGCCACGGAGTGGTCACGGTCGGTGGCGTTACTCATGGTGAGCTCCCCCGTACTGGTAAGATCGATATGCGGCGACGTTGGCCGCATAGGATGGAAATCCTGGCGACTTGGGTCTCGGTCGATGAGAGGCCGACCGCCGCGAAAAGTTCAATGCAAAATCTCCGCCAAGAATGCGGCTTCGTGGCCAATGATCAAGCCGGTCACGGTCTCGATGGTCTCCAGGGCAAAGGCGAAGCCGCCGCCTGTATCAGCGGTGGGCTTCTCCTCGAAGCATTCCGCGTAGACCTTGGCCAGCTTGGCGACGAACGGCCGGCTGGGCGTAGGATCATACCGGACCGGCTCGGGCTGAACCGCCTCCGCGGCGGCCGCAGCGGCCTGCTCCAGGCGGTCGATCTCGCAGCCCAGCTCGCAGAGGTAGCGATGGTCGTAGGTACGCCCCCGTGCGTCCTGTGCAGTGGCGGCCTCGGTCAGCCTGCCCTTCGATTGCTCCGGAAGCTCCCGCAACAGGGGTGCAAGCAGCCGAGCATGCGCCGAGATCCCTTGCAGGGCCTCGGCCATTTGTGCCTGGGCTTCCACCGCCTTGGGATCAGCTTGCGACTGCTGCTCCAGCTGAGCGCGGAATACCGTGAGCTGATATTCCAAGGCGACGACGAAGATCTGGCGTCCCATCTCGTCGCCGATGCGGCGCTTCTCGAGCGCCCGGGAGATCTCTGTCTTCTGTCGCTCATCGAGGTGGGTCGCACCGATGAAGCGGGTCTCCTCCGCTTGGCTTCGGTGCGTCTGCCCCTTGGCCCTGGCCGTCTCATCCCCCTTGTCCGGGGCCGACTTGCGAAGCAGTCGCGGCTGGCTGTTGATCTCGCGCTCTAGACGCATGTTTCGGCCCTCGTTGGGGGATGATGTTCACTTGGTCGAGGTACTGCCGTACTGCTCCTCTTGTTCGTTGGTCACATTGCCTCTTTGGCGTGCCAGCCCCGTTGCCGGAGGCTCCGCCGGGATACCGCTGCGGTGCGACCGTGGGCTTCAGGGGCTCAGTCCCAGCTCAGGGCGCCGCCGGTCTGGTACTCGGTGACGCGGGTCTCGAAGAAGTTCTTCTCCTTCTTCAGATCCAACATCTCGGACATCCATGGGAAGGGGTTGGCCGCCCCCGGGTACTGCTCCGGCAGTCCGATCTGGGCGCAGCGGCGGTTGGCGATGAACCGCAGGTACTCCTCGAACATGGGCGCGTTGAGGCCCAGCACCCCCCGCGGCATGGTGTCGTAGGCGTATTGCGCTTCCAGGCTGACGGCGTCGCGGATCATCTGGACCAGCTCCTGCTTGAAGCCCTCGGTCCAGAGGTGCGGGCTCTCGATCTTGATCTGGTTGATCACGTCGATGCCGAAGTTCATGTGCATGGACTCGTCGCGCAGAATGTACTGAAATTGCTCGGCGGTCCCGGTCATCCTGTTGCGCCGGCCCATGCTGAGGATTTGCACGAAGCCCACGTAGAAGAAGATGCCCTCGAAGACGACGTAGAAGGCGACCAGCTCCCGCAGCAGCCTCCGGTCGTTCTCCAGTGTTCCGGTGTTGAAATGCGGGTCGGCCAGGTACTGGGTGTAGGGCAGGGCCCACTCCGCCTTGCGGGCCACGGAGGGCACCTCGCGGTACATGTTGAAGATCTCCCCCTCGTCGAGGCCCAGGCTCTCCACCACGTACTGGTAGGCGTGGGTGTGCAGCGCCTCCTCGAAGGCCTGACGCAGCAGATACTGGCGGCACTCCGGGTTGGTGATGTGGCGGTAGACCGCGAGCACCAGGTTGTTGGCCACCAGGGAGTCGGCCGTGGAGAAGAAGCCCAGGTTGCGCTTGACGATGGTGCGCTCGTCGTCGGTGAGTCCGCCCGGGCTCCTCCACAGGGCGATGTCGGCGTTCATGTTGATCTCTTGCGGCATCCAGTGGTTGGCGCAGGCGTCCAGGTACTTCTGCCAGGCCCAGTCGTACTTGAAGGGCACCAGCTGATTGAGGTCGGCGCGGCAGTTGATGATTCGCTTGTCGTCGACGCGTACGCGCCCGGCACCGATCTCCAGGCTTTCCAGACCGGTGGCGCCGCCCCCTGCGGCCTGCTTGCAAACGGACCCTGTGACGTCCCCCTCCCGTGGGGGTCCCGGCAGCAGGGTGTCCTCCATGGGCAGCTCCGGCTGGGGTGGGAAGGGGTTCGGGTCGACGACGGGCGCGGCGCCGGCGGCGGCCATCAACAATTCGTTCGCTAACGCCTCCTCGCCGGAGCCTACGTCGCTCCCGGTGTCGTGCGGGCGCATTGAGGGCTGCGGCGCTCGCGGCTGAATTGCCGGTGCGGCATTGGACTGCGGCCTGGAGGTGGCGAGGGGGTCGTCCCAATTCAGCATCTGTTTCTCCCGTGCTATGGTGGCGCCGTTTATTCCGACGGATACCTGCCTGCAGTGGACAGCCTCATTGAAGCCTGGGC
>JARRNE010000369.1:0-3820 GCA_037385305.1 Chromatiaceae bacterium
GCGCCACCGGGACCGGCAAGACAGTCACCCTCCAGCGGTTGGCGGAGTGCTTCTCCCGCATCGGGGTCCCCGTGTTTCTGGCGGATGTGAAGGGAGACCTCGCTGGGATCGGTCAGGCGGGGGGAGGCAACGAGAAGGTCGCCGAGCGGGTTAAGGAGATGCGACTGGAGGCGGCCGAGGGTTTTGCCTATGTGCCTTGTCCTGTGACCTTCTGGGACATTCTGGGGGAGCAGGGACATCCCGTGCGGACCACCCTGAGCGAGATGGGACCCTTGCTGCTGGCACGGCTTCTCGGCCTCAACGATGTGCAGGAGGGCGTACTGAACATCGTGTTCAAGGTCGCGGACGAGAACGGCTGGCTTCTCCTGGACCTCAAGGACCTCCGTGCGCTGCTGGCCTATGTGGTGGACAACGCCGACACCATCCGGCGGACCTACGGCAACGTTTCGAAGGCGAGCGTCGGTGCCATCCAGCGCCGCCTGCTGGCTCTCGCGGGGCAGGGGGCGGAGCACCTCTTCGGCGAGCCGGCTCTCGACATCGAGGACCTGATGCAGACCGACGAGCACGGCCAAGGGATGGTCAATGTCCTCGCGGCGGACAAGCTGCTGGAGACCCCGGAGCTCTATGCCACCTTCCTCCTTTGGCTCCTGTCGGAGCTGTTCGAGCGGCTGCCGGAGGTAGGCGATCCGGACAAGCCGAAGCTGGTCTTCTTCTTCGACGAGGCCCACCTGCTGTTCGACAATGCCCCCAAGGTCCTGCTCGATAAAGTGGAGCAGGTGGTGCGACTCATTCGTTCCAAGGGGGTCGGGGTCTATTTCGTCACCCAGAACCCTGCCGACGTCCCGGACAGCGTGCTCGGTCAGCTCGGCAATCGGGTTCAGCATGCCCTGCGTGCCTATACGCCGAAGGATCAGAAGGCGGTGCGGGTGGCGGCCCAGACCTTTCGGCCCAACGCGAAGATGGATACGGAGCAGGCGATCACCGAGCTGGGGGTGGGCGAGGCCCTCGCCTCCACCCTGGACGAGGATGGCACGCCGACTGTTGTCCAAAGGATCCGGGTCGCACCCCCGGGCAGCAGGCTCGGTCCTATCACCCCAGCCGAGCGGCAGGTGCTGATGCAGCGCTCCCTGGTGCAAGGGGTCTACGATCAGCCGGTCGACCGGGAGTCGGCTTACGAGATCCTGCGCAGACGCGCGGAGGCCGCGGCTGCCGCGGCGCAGACGGGCAGGGAATCGATCCGGCGTCCCGGCCGCGGTCGCCAATCCCCGCTGGAGGCCTTCGTGACCAGTGCGGCCCGCGCTGTGGGCAGTCAGATCGGCCGGCAGCTGGTGCGCGGTATCCTGGGCTCCCTCCTGGGCGGACGTCGGTGATGCGGCCAAGGCCTCGGATATCTACCGCCGGCTGACCAGCTGGCCTTGGCCGGGCGCGGGGAAGGCTCGCTTGATTTTCCCCCTCCGCCTAGGCACCCTGCGGGCTGCGCTGCACGAGATCCTCGTGCAGCGTTTTCAATAATCACAGGAGGCTTCAGATGAGATTGCACTTCGGCCTGTCCCTGGCTCTCGTATTGGGCACCTTTGGCGTCGCTCAGGCGCAACCACCCTACCCGTATGCGCCGAATGCGTACCCGCCAGGCGCCCATCGGCCGACCCTCCGCGTCTCCCGGGGAGAGGAGGCTGCCGAGGTCCTTCGCCAGGGCATGGAGAAGCTGCTCGACTTTCTCGGCCAGAAGGAGAAGCCCAACAGGCTGCAGGTCGCGGCCTTTCTCGACAAGGAGATCGCCCCCTACTTCGATTTCGGCTATATGGCGCGATGGGTTGCCGGGTCCCGGTATGGGACGATGAGCGGGGCGCAGCGCAAGGCCTTGGCTGCCACGCTGGAGTCCCGTTTTCTCGGCGCGCTGGCCAGGCATCTCTCTCGCTATCAGGGTCAACACGTGCGTTACTTCCGCCCGCGGATGTCCCGGCGCGGCACCGTGAGCGTGAGCGTCGGCATCCTGCAGCCCGGTACCTACCCTTCGAAGCTCAAGTTCCGCATGTACCGGTCGAAGGCTGGCTGGAAGGTCTATGATGTTGTTGCGAACGGGCGGAGCGCCGTAGCCTACTACCGTGTCCAGTTCAACCGTTCAGGGTTCGGAGGCTCTCCTCCGCCCTCCCGGCGCTGACCGCGCTGGGGCCAGGCGGGGGCGCCACAGGCCGTTTTCGGGCTGTGGCGGCAATCCCGTGTGGCCGCTCCTGCGAGCCGGCGGTGCGCCCCCCCTGCCGGCGGGTGCTACCCCTCGGGTTCCCCGGCTCCCGCAGACACGGCTGTAGGCGCGTGGCCGTGGGGCATCAACCGCAGCCAGACCTCGGCTCGCGCATCGGCAAAGCCATGCTGCTGGCAGCCTGGGTCATCGGGCTGCTCCTGTTGCTTCTTCTCTTCCAGCGGCTGTTGCGCAACCAGGAGAACCCTAACCAGCACCTGGTCGCAACGCTCGACGCCGCGGGACAACCCCAGGTCATCCTCGAGCGCAACCGGGCCGGGCACTACGTGGCGAGTGGCCGTATCAATGGCAAGCCGGTGGTCTTCCTCGTTGACACGGGGGCCACCGATGTTGCGCTTCCACTGGCCGAGGCACGCCGCCTTGGTCTCCGCTTGGGTGCGCGAAGGATGAGCAGGACGGCAAACGGCGATGTCCTTACCTGGAGCACCAGGCTCGATAGCGTGGATCTCGGCGGGCTGCAGGCTTCAGGGGTTCGGGCATCAGTGGTGCCGGACATGGCCGGCCATGGGGTGCTCCTCGGGATGAGCTACCTGCAGCGGTTTGACCTGATCCAGCGGGGCGGGACCCTGACGGTCCGTGTGCCTTCTTCAGATGGGGCTCGGGACTGAGTCGGCGTTGAACCGCAAAGAGACGTTCAGATCAATCCTCTCCTTGCCTCCCGCGGAGCACAGCCTCAAACAAGCAGAGCCGTGCCGCCACGCCTCGGGTCTCCGGCCCCAAGGAGGCTGCCGTCCGCTTTGCGGCACACCGAGTGTGCTCCGCCGAAGAAGACGTTCAAGGCGCTCCAGAGCTTGATCCGGGGCCACTGGGTGTGCAGTGCTTCCAGCGTCGGCGGCGGGACCGGCGGCTCGAGATTCAACAGCCCGCGCTCGAAGTGGATACGGGGGGCACCTACCGCCTGGTCGAGAGGAAGGCCAAAGTCTACAAGGTTGGAGATGACCTGAAGCATCGCACTGCGAATACGGTTGGAACCGCTGGAGCCGGTGACCACGGAGCTGCCATCCGGAAGCTCCAGAAGGGTGGGGGACATCATCGAGCTGATGCGCTGATCTCGCGGCCAGCGATGAAACCCCTCCGGGTTGATGTCCTCTTCGCCCAACATGTTGTTGAGCACGATGCCGGTGCCCGGCAGCACGTATCCCGATCCCTCTCCGTTGGAGATGGTCAGGCTCGCCAGGTTGCCTTCCGCATCGGCGACGCTTATCTGGGTGGTCCCTCGCCGGAAGACCGCCTCCCGCCGCATGATCCCGAGGATTTCCAGCGCCAACGGATCCTTATCGGGCCCGATGTCCTTCAGGCCCTCGTTGCGGAGCCGCTGAGTGAGCCGCATCGCTGTCGCCAGGGCATGCACGTGGTCTACCTGCCCGTGGGGATAGGCGCCAAGCCGCACCTCCGCCAGCAGCCGAAGGGCGAACAGCATCAGCGCGCCGCCCAGAGCCGGCGGGGGATTGGTGAACACGTGGCTGTTGCGATATTCGAGGGCACGCGGCGTACGGCGCACCACCCGATAGGTGGAAAGGTCCTCCCGCGTGAGGTGCCCGCCCGCGCGGGCGCAGTCGG
>JARRNE010000370.1:0-3817 GCA_037385305.1 Chromatiaceae bacterium
TCCGGCGGCCGGATCTGGCTCGGGGCCTCAGCCTCGAGAGCCTCGATCATCTCGTGGCTGGATTGCTCCTTGGGCAGCTTGCCGAGGTCCTGGGTGCGAATGCGCTCGATGCGGTAGTCCGCGGTTTCCAGATGCTCGTTGGGCAGGATAATGACCTCCACATCCTGCCGTTCCTCGATCGCCTGGATGGCGCCTCGCTTTTCGTTCAGCAGGAAGGTGGCCACGCTGAGAGGCAGCTGGGCGAGAATCCGCTGCGTACTCTCCTTCATCGCCCCTTCTTCGATGATACGGAGAATGGACAAGGCCAAGGATTCGACGCCCCGAATGGTGCCCTGACCGCGGCAGCGCGGGCAGACCAGCTGACTGGATTCCCCGAGAGAGGGACGCAGTCGCTGCCGGGACATTTCCAGGAGACCAAAGCGGGAGATTCGCCCCACCTGGACGCGCGCCCGGTCCTGCTTCATGGCCTCCCGCAGCCGATTCTCCACCTCCCGCTGATTGCGGGCGGGGGTCATGTCGATGAAGTCGATGACGAACAGGCCCCCGAGGTCTCGCAGCCGAAGCTGACGGGCGATCTCATCGGCCGCCTCCAGGTTCGTATTCAGCGCCGTCTCCTCGATGTCCGCGCCTTTCGTGGCCCGGGCAGAGTTGATGTCGATGGAGGTGAGGGCCTCGCTGTGGTCGATGACGATGGATCCGCCGGAGGGGAGCTGCACGACCCGCTGGAATGCGGACTCGATCTGACTCTCGATCTGGTAGCGGGTGAAGAGCGGCACCTCGTCCTCGTAGAGGCGCAGTCTCTTCAGATTGTTGGGGATCACCTGTCGGATGAAGTCCTCCGCCTTCTCGTACATCTTGCGGTCGTCGACGACGATCTCTCCGATATCCGCGCGCAGATAGTCCCGGATGGAGCGAATGATGACGTCGCTCTCCTGGTAGATCAGGAAGGGGGCATGGCCCTCCGCGGCAGACAGCTCGATCGCGCTCCATAAGTGGATGAGGTAGTCGAGATCCCACTGGAGCTCTTCGACGCTCTTACCCACGCCCGCTGTACGCACGATCAGGCCCATGTCGTCCGGGATGCCGAGCTGGCTCATGGCATCCCGGAGCTCCGCGCGGTCCTGGCCCTCGATACGCCGCGACACCCCACCTGCGCGAGGATTGTTTGGCATCAGCACCAGGTAGCGGCCAGCGAGCGAGATGAAGGTCGTGAGGGCGGCACCCTTGTTACCGCGCTCCTCCTTGTCGATCTGGACGACGACTTCGCAGCCTTCCTTGATCGCCTCCTTGATATTGACGCGAGCTCCGGGCTTGACGGCTTCGGGATCGAGGTAGCCGCGGGCCATCTCCTTCAGGGGAAGGAAGCCGTGACGCTCCGCCCCGTAGTCGACAAAGGCTGCTTGTAGACTGGGCTCCACCCTGGTGATGACGCCCTTGTAAATATTGGCCTTTTTTTGCTCCCGGCCGGGGGACTCGATGTCAAGATTGAATAGCTTTTGTCCGTCGACGATCGCAACGCGCAACTCTTCCGGCTGCGTTGCGTTTATCAGCATTCTCTTCATGTGTTCTTGTCTCGCACCTGGGTGCGCGCTCCGCTGTGGGCAAGCCGGCAGCGGGGGGCCGACCTGCGAGCGCTCGCAGCGGCCACACCCGCCTGCGCCCGCAGGTTGGGTTCCGCGGGTTGCGGTTCAGGCTCGGTGCCGCTCGATTTGCCGGACGGGCGCGCATGTCTTGTGTCTGCAGCAGGTCTCGCTTGGGCGTCTGCGTCGATTTAGCCTCCGCAAGGGTTGCGGATGGCTGTGACCAGGGGGGGCGGTTGATATACGCGATGGCGGGCGGGTCAGCTGCGCTGCCGTGACCCGCCGGGGCTGTCTTCGGTGTAGAATTCGCCATCACCCGGAGTGGCGGCGCCTTTGGCAAGCGCGATCGATCTGTCGCCGATGCGGTCAGAGATCTCGAAAACCCGAAGGACTGCACCGAAGAGCGGGACTGCCGACGCGTCCATTCGGCGTTCCGCCCCTCCGGCAGACTAATGCCAACCGCTCCGAAAACCGAAAATACTCCGAAGCAGCGCAGATATCGATGTTATCAGCGATCATTGGCCGCATCAATTGAGTTCTGAGGTCGACCCCCCTGTCTTCGCAAGCCCTGCCAACGCATTCTCCTCACCGCCCTGATTACCTCGAGATCAATCGGGAAGGGGAGGGGCAGCGCATCGACAATTTCCTCCGTGGCCGCATGAAGGGTGTCCCGCGCAGTCACCTCTACCGGGTGTTACGCCGCGGTGAGGTGAGGGTCAATAAGGGACGCGTCCAGCCGAGCTATCGGCTGCAGGAAGGGGATCTTGTGCGCATCCCTCCCCTGCGCGTGGCGGAGACCGTGCCGGCCGAGCGGCCAAGCGAGCCCAAGCTGAGGCGGCTGGCCGACGCGATCCTTTATGAGGACGACCGGATCATCGTGGTCAATAAGCCCTCGGGCCTTGCGGTTCACGGGGGCAGCGGGCTCAGCTACGGTCTCATCGAGGCGATGCGCGCCCTGCGGCCGAAGGCGCAGGAGCTGGAGCTGGTGCATCGTCTCGACCGGGACACCTCCGGCTGCCTCCTCGTCAGCAAGCGGCGCAGTGCCCTGCGCGAGCTCCATCGCCTGATGCGCGCCAAGACCGTCGACAAGCGCTACATCGCTTTGCTCGCCGGCAGCCTGCCGGAAGTGGCGACGACCGCTAAGGCCGCTTTGCGCAAGAATGTATTGCGCAGCGGCGAGCGGGTGGTCCGCGTGGACCTGGCTGAGGGCAAGCCTGCGGAGACCGTGTTCAGGCCCCTGCGTAAGATCGGGGCCTTGACATTGGTGGAGGCGGAGCCCGTCACCGGACGCACCCATCAGATCCGGGTACACGCCGCTTATCTCGGGGCCCCGGTGGCGGGGGACGAGAAGTACGGCCGCGAGGAGGTCAATCGACGCTTGCGGTCGGCGGGGCTCAAGCGATTGTTTCTCCATGCATCGGCCCTCAGCTTCCAACCCGGCTACAGTGACCACCCGGTGCGTGTCGTCGCACCCCTGCCCGCAGAGCTGGAGCGGGTGACCGCCAACCTGGACCGAGGCCATGCGCTTTAGTCTGATTGTCTTCGATTGGGACGGAACCCTTATGGATTCCGAGGCCCGCATCGTCTCCTGCATTGAGCACGCCTTTGTGGATGTTGGAAGGTCGCCTCCTTCCCGCGACCAGGCTCGCAACGTCATCGGGCTCGGTCTCGAAGAGGCGATGGCGGTGCTGTGGCCCGCGGGCAGCGCAGCGGAGCGTCGGCGCCTGATCGAATCCTACCGGCACCGGTTTCTGGTCGGGAAGGAGGCAGATTCCTCCCTGTTTCCCGGTGCTCATGAGGCGCTGGAGTGGCTATCCGACCAGGGATATCTGCTCGCCGTGGCGACCGGCAAGAGCCGTCGCGGTCTCGATGCGGCTATGGCCAGCACGGGCCTCACGAGCCGTTTCTGTGCCAGCCGCTGCGCCGACGAGACCTTCTCCAAGCCGCATCCGGAGATGCTGCTCCAGATCATGGATGAGCTCGGCGTGAAGGCGGCGGATACCCTGATGGTCGGTGATACCGAGTACGACATGGAGATGGCCCGCAACGCCGGCGCCAGTGCGTTGGCTGTCTGTCACGGGGTGCATGAGCGGGAGCGTTTGCTCCGTCACCGGCCGCTGGACTGTCTGGCGTCCCTGTTTGACGTCCCAAGCTGGTTTGAGCGTAGCCTTGCCGTTTGAGCAGCTGATTGGCAGGGGGGCTCCCCGGTGGCTACGAGTCCAGGCTGCGAAAATGGT
>JARRNE010000371.1:0-3814 GCA_037385305.1 Chromatiaceae bacterium
CTGCGGCAGAACAGGCTTCAATGAGGCAGCGGCCGAGCAGGAGCAAACTTCGCCCGTGAACGGCAGCGTGTTACGGCGCCGCTGCGAAGGGGCGCTAACGGCCAATAGCGGACATGACAAGCAACTTGCCCATCCCTCTGCGGTAAGATGTTTTCCCGCCCGGCAACACACTTTTGCTCGCCAGTCCCGTCAGCAGGCCCCGCCCTAACGAAGGTGGGGGAAGCTGTCGTGGGATCGGCGTTGATCGGGAGAACCTTGAACTACTCGGGGTTATCCTCTTTTCTGGATAACATTCCGGACTGGGGTGTTATCCGGAAGCAGCATCAGCATCGGCGTGCGATTCTTGTTAAAGGGCCTGCCTTCGTGAAGGCGGGGGGCGGGGCTGGTTGGGAAGTTATCCCAAAACTACAGAATGATTTGTGAGGCCGAAAGACTCAGAGGAAGAGCCTTGTATCCGCGGATACTGAAGCGCGTTCGGAACCTGATCCGCGAGCGTCGCTATGTGGTTACGGTTCATGCACTGGACGAGATGGACGATGATGGGCTGACGATATTCGATGTGGAGCGAGTCATTCTGACGGGGGAGATCACAGAACGGCAGAAGGATTCGAAAAGCCGGGAGTGGAAGTACTTGGTGCGTGGGAAGACAATTGAAGACCTTGATGCGGGGGTCGTTCTGAAGATCGGTCCGACTGATAAACTGATAGTAATAACGGTGTATGTTGACGAAGTATGAACAAGCTAACATGTGACATTTGTGGAGAGGCAGGGGCACGTATCCGTCATGTATCACGAAGTTATGGGCAGGGAAGGGAGCTATTGGTAGTTGAAGAGATTCCAATGGTTAGCTGCCCCAGTTGTGGGGAGAGTTACTTTACCGCAGACACGTTGCATGAACTTGAGAGAATCAAGTTACACCGAAGTAGTTTTGCGGAGAAGCGTTCCGTCTCGGTAGCAAAGTTTCACGATGCAGCTTAGCCCGCAGCTTAGCCCGACCCCGGGAGGCTTTGGCGCCGCCCCGCGGTAGGGGGCGCCGGCGGCGCAGGTTAGCTACACGTTAGAGGCACCCTGAGATGTCCGCTTCGGGTCGGCTGCTGCCGCTGACGGATGTCCCCGAGGATGTCTGCCTCCAGTTCCTCGGGGCTCATGCACTGCTAGTTTCTAAATGCAACCCGACGGATGCAGGACCACTGGTGAGATCCCCTCCCCGCGGTGTGATTCCTGGCAGACCGGCGGACTCTGGCGTTTTAGGGAATCGGGACCGTCTCGGGTCCGCAGAATGCGGTCACCAGTTGCGTGACCAATCAGAGCAGCGCGGGACGGCGCTGGGGGTGGCGGTGTGAGCCTGCGACCGTGAGCAGAGGCCCGGCACTACGGGGGACAACCGCGCGGGGGACTGCCCCGGGAGTCGCAGGCTCTATTCAAATCTAAGCACGTCCGCGCCTACCCGGTCGTGATCACACGCGCAATTCTGATCTGGTGGCCGCGGAAACACCCGCTCGCCGCGTGATTCCCAGGCTCCAGCCGCACAGCGCGGGCGAAGATGTCCGCTTCGGGTCGCAAGCAGGCGCAGCAGAGCGCTGCGGAGCCAGAACAGATTCTAGGGTCGGTTCAGCGTTCGTAGCCAGCCAACTTCGGACATCGCGGATGCCTTGCGCAGCTCGCCGTTGTAAGCTTTTATAAGGGATGCGCAGGGACGCGGAGAACCGACCCCGAGAGAGATACATCTAAAGCTCTCTCCTTTGGCCGACGTCGCAAAAGGGAGGCGCCCGGTGAAGGTCGCACTCATCACAGGTGCCTCAAGCGGCATAGGCGCTGACGCCGCAAGACACCTTGCTGCCCGCGGCTTCCGAGTCGTTCTCGTAGCTCGTGGGCAAGCGGCACTCCAGAAGGTAGCACAGCAGATCGGCGACAGCGCCATCGTGGAAGCTTGTGACGCATCCTCTGGACAGCAGGTGCTCGCAATGGCCGAGCGGGTCCGAAAGGCTTGCGGGATTCCCGATGTAATCGTCAACTGCGCGGGCGGAGGGGCATGGAAGCGCATTGAGGACACGTCCCCGGACGAGGCCGTCCTCATGGCAAAGGCTCCGTACCTCGCCGCGTTCAACATGACGCATGCGTTCATGCGAGACATGCTCAAGCGCGGAAGTGGTGTCGTGGTTCATATCAATTCCCCAGCCTCCCTCATGCCTTGGCCGTCATCGGTTGGGTATGCGGCCGCACGGTGGGCGCTGCGGGGCCTCCATGAGTCCTTGCGCCAAGACCTTTCCGGCACTGGCGTGCACAGCTGTCACGTTGTATTCGGTGCCGTGGATAGCCCCTACTTTGAGCACAATCCCAGAGTCAAGGAAAAGATTCCGAAGATTGCAAATACCGTTCGCAGGCTTTCCACTGACGAGTGTGGGCGTGTCATTGCCGAAGTTGCAGAGCACCCGAAGTCTCAGGTGGTCCACCCGTTACTGCTGAGACTGTATTACTGGGCCTACTTGATCGTGCCAGCATTTGTCTTGTGGTTACTCAGACTCACTGGTTACCAGCGGACGTGATGCCCAAGAGCGGGTTGCGGCGGACGGTCTTCGCGCCGCGACCTCGGCCCGCCGTTGAACCCGGGCGTTAGCCGCACGCCGGACGTCTGCTTTGGGTCGTCTGCCGACCTTCGGCCCACGCAGGCCGTCGCCCTCAGCCCGACCGGCAGCAACCGGCCATTATGTGTCGGTCCAAACTATGTGGAGTTCGAATCGCCAGGCGTCTGAAGTTCGCCTGATTGCTTGGCTACGGCTTGGCGGAAGGCGGCGAAGCTTCACATAGTACGCCGGTCTTCCGAGGTGCCTAAGGCCTTCACGGGACCCAGGATAGAGGGTACCGCGCGGTCTTCCCTCGAGCTAGGAGACCGGATTCGCGAGAGCTTGTGCGGTAGACGGTCGGGCAGCCTGACCAGCGCGATCCGAGGAGCCATACCGATCGATCCACCTGAGGTACTGGAGCGGTTCCCGCCTGCCCGCACACTATGTGAAGTAACTGCCAACCTGAGCCCACGATCGCCCGGGAATCGGGGCCGGGACTTCACATAGTTTGGAACTACACATAATGGCCGAGACCGGAAGCTCAGACTACCTGTTTGCTATCACCGGAAATGCGGCTGGGGCTGGAACGGCAGCTGCGCCGTCAACGCTGGGCCTGTCGCCTCACAACGACCCGTCGTAGCCGCGTACGGGTGCTCTTGCTCAGCTCATCGAAGGCGACCCCGACGCGCCACTGCTCGGCATAGGGCGCCTCCTCCACCCACACCACCCGACCAGTCGTCCGGATCGGGTCGTCCGGGCGCGGCATCTCCAGGTCGAGCAGGATCCGCGAGTCGACCGGCAGATACTCTGCTGACGACAGCGGCGCACCCCCCTCGCTCAGGTCCTCGGAGAGCATATGCAGTACACGGTAGGTAGATGAGCGTGGAATCGGCTCTGCCCGCACTGCCGCATCGAACGGTACGCGCACAAAGCTCCGTCGCTCCGGTTGAAGGGCCGTGTGCATTGTCTCGCCCCCAGGCGAGCCGAACGTGCTTATTGTCGTTCCGGCCGCGTTCTTGTTGTTTTCCCCATTGGTCGGCGCGCGAGGACTCGATTTCAGTCCAGGCCGCGCCGCCAGTGGCAGTCTAAAACGGATACAGAAGAGGTTGCTATCCCCATAGGTCAGCGAGGTCAGCCCGACGCTGCATTTGGGTGGCCGCCGCCTCGGAGCAGGCAGCGCACCCGCAACACATCCGTACCACCAATCGGATCGAGTCGATTGTTGGCACGGTACGAATGCGAATCGCGAC
>JARRNE010000371.1:3823-4883 GCA_037385305.1 Chromatiaceae bacterium
CCTCCTGAACTCCGTTTCCGACTATACGCAGGTGCCACTGCAATCTGAATTCGATGCGTTGAACCCCGTGCGCGAGCGGGGCAGGCGCATGTCGCTGATCATGAACAAGGGTGACACGCACTTGTCGGATAGTCCACGGAGCCGGGGGGAGAACCGCGGTCACAGTAAACTTGTCTCCGAGCGCAACGGGAAAGGGGGAGTGGGAGGTACCGTCTCGCACTCCTGAGCGAGGCGACACTGCGAGCCGTTGATCCAGGGCCCCGCAGACTCCCCCAGCATGACGCGAGTCACCCCCCGTCGACTGCGCCTGTTGTAGGATCGCCGCAAAACCACCAAGGGCTCGTATCCTCGCAACACCCGACGGAATCATAGAGAATCGAGACGTTCACTCCGCCCCTGGCGCCTGATATCTAAATATCCCGTTTGGGCGGCCGCTGACACTGGGCAACGCGGCCCTGCCAATATGCTGAGGGTTGATCCGCGACCAGTCGGATGAACGCGAGGCCGTCCGGGGGGCAGGAGTCGGCCAAACGCTAGAAAGCGGAGAGTCGGAAGCCGGCCGGCAGCGCGCTTGAGCAAAACCGAGTGGCCCGCTTGGTGCGGTGCGGGAGCCGGCGTAGCGACTGGGTACGTTGAGGGAGAGTACCAGCCAGGATTCAGGGGGGCAAATGCTCGGAACCGTTCGTGATGCGTGCGAGCTCCATCCGATGGTCCACCACTACCGGATGTCGGAGGCCATCGAGAACCTCTCGGACCTGATCAGCGACCAAGAGGACGGCTCGGAGTTCTTCGCCCGCAACTACCTCACCCAGGGTATGGAGACCCTCTTCCGGGAGGGGCTGCTAAGGCTTGCGGGGCGCTCTGATCAGGCCGTCTTCGAGGTTGCCCAGGCCATGGGCGGCGGCAAGACCCACCTGATGGTGGCCCTCGGGCTGCTGGCCAAGCATCCGCATTTGCGCTCTCCTGTGCTTCCCGACGACCTGGCTGAACGGCTCGACTTCGGCCCTGCCCGCATCGCCGCCTTCAACGGCCGCAACGATCCCGAGCATTACATCTGGGG
>JARRNE010000372.1:0-3799 GCA_037385305.1 Chromatiaceae bacterium
CGACCAGCTCGATCTCGCTCGGCCGCCAGGTCTTGTCGAAGAAGGACGGCAACGGGCTGTAGAGGCGCAGGATGGTGAACCAACCTTTCTCGGGATCGGTCTGTATCCAGTTGCCTTCGGCCACGCCTGCAGGCTTCTCGGGGGCGAAATACACAACCGTAGCACCGTCGTCGGCCGCTTCCGCGGCCGGGGTTGGATAGCTCTGCGAGCCGGCGCGCGGGTATTTCTGGGGCGTCTGGAGCATCGATCGGGTCTGATTGTCGTAGACCGTAAAGGACCAGAACGCCGCTGCCGGAATGTCCTTGGGCAGGGTCACCTTGTAAGTCTTGGATCCGTCGAACGGCGTGCCGGTCGAGTCGGTTCCGGCCATCAGGTACTGTGAGCCGACGCCGGGGATACGCATGATCATCGCCGGGCTGTCGAGCGTGTAGCTGTAGTAGAAGTCCGTGCGCGAATCGAGCGTCCGTGCCCCCGTTGCCGGGAAGGGCTTGAACATCCCGTCCTCGAACGCGGGCGGCGGGGTCTCGAACAAAGCTCCACCCTCGAACAGCATGTTCCACCACTGCGAGCCGTCGTAGTACGCCCACTCGGGATGCTTGTCGGCCCAATGCCAGTTGAGCGAACGACCCACGCCCTGTCCAACCGCGGCTGCATCCGACAGGATCTTCTTCATCCGCTCGTCAGGCTCGAACGCCTTGCCATGCACGATCCCGATCGCGGCCATTTGCCCCGCGAGCTCCACGTCATAGCTGGTGGCCGGCTCGTTTTGGACGTTCTCGTTGAGCATCTCGAAGAAGCTCACATCGCTGGGCGGGATGGTATTGAACGCCATCCCGCTGGCGTTGATGAACTTCATCTCGGGCATCTTCGGCTCCCCCGCGAGCCGCACCTCTCCTTTCAGTGCCTCGGCAATGGGCGTACCGTAGCTGCCGGCCGCGTAGGGATAGATCTTGAGATTGTCCTTGATGTTCTTGACCGTGGGTTTGGGATCATCGCCATTCTCAATGAAGGCGCGCAGCGCGTAGAGCACGGTATTGGTCCGTGCGTGCGCGACGAAATAGCCGCCTTCGGGCAGCGGACCGTCATAGTCGGGGCCGACGATCAGGTACTTGCCGCCGAGACCGCGGTCCGGCCCCGGCTTGCCAATGTCGATCACCCACTGGAACCACATGTCGTTGATCGCACCGAGCCCGCCCGAGGGTTGATCGATCACCACCGGCCCCTTGGACAGATCGATCCAGCCGAGGTAGTACACCGTGTCCGCATTCGCCGTCAGAAACAGTGAGCTGGAATCCATCAATTCTTCGAAGATGACGATGTCGCCACTGCCGGCGCCGATGCTCTCCATGCCCTTCTTGATCGCCAGCGCCGAGGCGCCGCGGAAGCTGTTGTTGTAGGCGTTGAGGGCGCGGGTGAAGTCGAGCGTGTCGTAGACCTTCCGCGCGGTCTGGGCAGTCGGCACGCCGTCCTTGAATTCAAGCGCGCCGATGCGGGTCTCGATCTTGTCCGGCGCGGCGATGGACGTAGGAATACCGGCCCGCATGGCGCTGGCGCTGGGGCTTGTCTCATCCGCGTCCGCGGCGGCGAGAACCAGACTCTCGCCAACCCCGATCTCATCCGACTGCAGCTTGTTGTCGGCCTTGATCGCGTCGATGGTCATGCCGAAGCGCTCGGCGATGGCACTCAGCCTGTCGCCCTCGGCGACTGTGTAGGTCGCGTTGGCAGCATCGTAGCCACCCTGTGCGTGACGACGTGCACCGCTGTCCGCGGCCTGGGTGCTACCCAGCGCGAGGCCAAGCGTGATAGCGGCCGTCAGCGCCAGGACTGAGAAGACCGCCCGGTGACCGGCGATGGATGGGCGTTTACGTTGTAATGTCTGAATGCTCTTCATAGGTCTCCGCTAGTGAACGGTTCAGGAATCAAAGTAGACAAGGCCATTGGCGATTACCTTTAGCTTCGTTGTCGTTGTCGTAATCGACCTGCCCATACCGACCAGTATTCTCTCTCGTTCCCACGCTCCAGCCTGGGAATGCAGTGTCGCCGCTCCCGCGGCGAGTCTTTTGCGAGCCCATCGCCCATGGGACGCCGGAGCGTCGTGACTTGCTCCCACGCTGGAGCGATCGTGCAAGTATTCGCTTGCCTGGCGGCGAAGCCGCCTCTGGGAGCGCCGGCATCCTGCCGGCTCGCCGCCGTCAGGCGGCGATCTGGATGGGCCAAGAACGCGCAAGATATTGTTCATGCGAGCGAAGCTAATGGCGCTTCGCGCCGTGGCCGGCAAGATGCCGGCGCTCCCAGGTGCCACTGCGCGGCATCGGATCAACGATCGGCGCGAATTCTTGCACAGTCTCTGGAGCGCGGGAACCAGAAAAAAACCCGGTAGACATCGAGCTGTTCACGGTCGAATTGCATTGCTTCTTGACGACGACGATTGCGATTACGACAACGACGGCAACAACGATAGGGCAAACGGCTCTATCCGCTAGCAGTTCCGGAATGCTCGATCTGAACCCGCAGCGGCTTGATGGTGTCGAGATGCAGATCGCGCTGCGGGAAGGCGATGGTGATGCCAGCGGCATTGAACTTCTCGTTGATGGCCTCGTTCAACGCGCTGATGGTGCTGACGCGCAGATCGATGGAGTCGACGAAGCAGCGCAGCAACAGGCCGAGCGCATTGTCGCCGAAGGTCTCGAAGATCACCGTGGGGGAAGGCTCATCGAGCACGTTGGGGTTCTGGGCTGCCGCCTCCTCCAGCAGGTCCATGGCCTGGCGCACCGGCGATCCATAAGCGATGCCGACGGCGAGGACCAGCCGCGTGGTCTGGTCCGACAGCGACCAATTGAGCAGACGTCCGGTGATGAACTCCTTGTTCGGCACCAGCAGCTCTTTGCCGTCCCAGTTGCGGATGGTGGTGGCGCGGATCTTGATCTTGGTGACCACGCCGTCGGTGTCGCCCACGGTGACGGCATCGCCGACGCGGATGGGTCGCTCGAACAGGATGATCAACCCGCTGATGAAGTTGGCGACGATTTCCTGCAGGCCGAAGCCGATGCCCACGCTGAGGGCCGCCACCAGCCACTGCACTTGCGACCAACGCGCGCCCAGCGTGCTGAGCACCAGCAACAGACCTACCGCGACGACGAGATAGGTCGTCAGCGTGGTCAGGGTATAGCGGCCGGCAGCAGTCATGTGAAAGCGCTGCAGCAGCAAGATCTCCAACAGGGCGGGGAGGCGATCCGCCAGCACCCAGGTGCCGACGGCATACAGCAGCGCTTTGCCCAGGCTGCCCAGCGTGATGGGCAGCGGCTGCTCCGCGCCATCGACGATCTCGGTCCCGTGCCACAAGATCAGGTCGTCGAAGATGTGCAGCGCCGGCAGGGCGCTGAACCAGATCAGGTAAAAGCCGACGATGGCCGCGGTGAGCATGAGGATGCGGATCAGCACATGCGTCTCGTCGGTCAGGGCCGTAATGTCCACCTCCGGCTCCTCGAACTGCAGCTCGCCCATCTCGGCGAGGGCCTCCTGCTCTTCGGCTTCGGCTTGCTCCGCGCGTCGGCGTTCCATGGCGGCTTCGTAAGCGAGGCGCCGCCTGGTGACCCGCAGCCAACGCAACGCGAGCGCGTTGCTCAACACCAGCGCAAGCAGGAACCAGAGCGTCAGCAGGAACAGATGGGAGAAGGCCGTGGCCGTGTAGACATAACCGGTCCACGCGAGGGCGATCAAGGCCAGGGGAGAGCCGACGATCAGCGGGTACCAGATGAGGTAGGCGCGGAACACCACCGGGTAGTCGCCACCGGATCGC
>JARRNE010000373.1:0-3782 GCA_037385305.1 Chromatiaceae bacterium
ACCACGCCGGCTCCGACCGTGCGCCCGCCCTCGCGGATGGCAAAGCGCAGGCCCTCCTCCATCGCGATCGGCGCAATCAGCTTCACCGTCATCTTCACGTTGTCTCCCGGCATCACCATCTCGATGCCCTCGGGCAGCTCGCAGGCCCCCGTCACGTCCGTGGTGCGGAAGTAGAACTGCGGCCGGTACCCGTTGAAGAACGGCGTGTGCCGCCCGCCCTCGTCCTTGGAGAGCACGTACACCTCGCACTCGAAGTGGGTGTGCGGCGTGATGCTGCCGGGCTTGGCCAATACCTGCCCGCGCTCGACCTCGTCACGCTTGGTGCCGCGCAGCAGCACCCCGATGTTGTCCCCCGCCTGCCCCTGGTCCAGGAGCTTGCGGAACATCTCCACCCCCGTGCAGGTGGTCTTGCTGGTGTCGCGGATGCCGACGATCGCGACCTCGTCTCCCACCTTGACGATGCCCCGCTCCACGCGCCCCGTGACCACGGTGCCGCGACCGGAGATGGAGAAGACGTCCTCGATCGGCATCAGGAAGGGCTTCTCGACATCGCGCACGGGCTCCGGGATGTAGGCGTCCAACGCCTCCAGCAGCTTGCCGATGGAGCCCTCGCCCTGCTCGGAGGTGTCGCCCTCGAGCGCCTTCAGCGCCGAGCCCACGATGATCGGGGTGTCATCCCCCGGGAAGTCGTAGGAGGAGAGGAGCTCGCGCACCTCCATCTCGACCAGCTCCAAGAGCTCGGCGTCATCGACCATGTCGGCCTTGTTGAGGTAGACCACGATGAAGGGCACCCCCACCTGGCGGGCCAACAGAATATGCTCGCGCGTCTGCGGCATCGGCCCGTCCGCCGCCGACACCACCAGGATCGCCCCGTCCATCTGCGCCGCCCCCGTGATCATGTTCTTCACGTAGTCGGCATGCCCCGGGCAGTCCACGTGCGCATAGTGGCGCTGGTCGCTCTCGTACTCCACGTGCGCCGTCGCTATCGTAATGCCGCGCTCCCGCTCCTCGGGGGCATTGTCAATCGAGTCAAACGCCCGGAACTGCCCGCCGTACTTCTGCGCCTGCACCTTGGTGATCGCCGCCGTCAGCGTCGTCTTCCCATGATCCACGTGCCCGATCGTCCCCACGTTCACGTGCGGCTTCTTGCGTTGGAATTTCTCTTTGGACATCCCCTTCTAACCTCGACGCTGAACTAGTATCTCTTCGCGATGGCCTCGGCGATGCTGGCCGGAACTTCGTTGTATTTGGCGAACTCCATGCTGTAGGTCGCTCGGCCCTGGGTCGCGGACCGCAGATCGGTTGCGTAGCCGAACATCTCGGCGAGTGGAACCTCGGCCCGGATGATCTTTCCTGCCGGTGCCTCCTCCATTCCCTGGATCATGCCGCGGCGGCTGTTCACGTCGCCCATCACGTCACCCATGAAGTCCTCGGGGGTCACCACCTCGACCTTCATAATGGGCTCCAGCAGCACGGGCTTGGCCTTGCGGGCCGCCCCCTTGAAGCACATGGAGCCAGCGATCTTGAAGGCCATCTCACTCGAGTCCACCTCGTGATAGGACCCGTCGAAGAGGGCGACCTTGATATCCACCATGGGGAAGCCGGCCAGCACGCCGCTGGTCATCGCCTCCCGGATCCCTTTGTCCACCGCCGGGATGTATTCCTTGGGCACGACGCCGCCGACGACCTCGTTGGCGAACTCGTAGCCCGCCCCCGGCTCCCGGGGCTCCAGGCGCAGCCAGACATGACCGTACTGGCCGCGGCCGCCGGACTGCCGGACGAACTTGCCCTCCTGCTCAACCTTGGTGCGGATCGTCTCGCGGTAGCTGACCTGGGGGGCGCCCACATTGGCCTCGACCCCAAACTCCCGCTTCATACGGTCGACGATAATCTCCAGGTGCAGCTCGCCCATGCCCGAGATGATCGTCTGGCCCGACTCCTCATCGGTCCGCACCCGGAAGGAGGGATCTTCCTGGGCGAGCTTGGACAGGGCCATGCCCATCTTCTCCTGGTCGCCCTTGCTCTTGGGCTCCACCGCAACGGAGATGACGGGATCGGGAAACTCCATCCGCTCCAGGGAGATGACCTTGTCCTGAGCGCACAGGGTGTCGCCCGTCGTCACATCCTTCAGGCCAACGGCGGCCGCGATATCGCCCGCGCGCACCTCCTTGATCTCCTTACGGTCGTTGGCGTGCATCTGTAGGATACGGCCGATGCGCTCCCGCTTGCTCTTGATCGGGTTGTAGACGCTGTCGCCCGAGCTGAGCACGCCCGAGTAAACGCGGAAGAAGGCCAGTGTGCCCACGTAAGGGTCGGTTGCGATCTTGAAGGCGAGCGCGGCAAAGGGGGCATCGTCCTTCGAGGGCCGAGACTCCTCGGTCTCGCCGTCCTCGAGAACACCCCGGATCGGTGGAACGTCGACCGGTGACGGCAGGTAGTCGATCACGGCGTCGAGCATCGCCTGGACGCCCTTGTTCTTGAAGGCCGAGCCGCACAGCATGGGCACGATCTCAACGCGCAGGGTGCGCTCCCGTAGCCCCGCCTTGATCTCGTCCTCGGTGAGCTCGCCGCCCTCGAGGTACTTCTCCATAAGCCCTTCGTTGGCCTCGGCGGCCGCCTCGACCATCAGCTCCCGCCACTCGTTGCCCTCGTCTACCATGTCGGCAGGGATGTCTTTGAGGTCGTGCTTCATCCCCTTGGATGCGTCATCCCAGTAGACCGCCTTCATGCGCACGAGGTCGATGATGCCTTTGAACTGGTCCTCCGCACCGATGGGCAGCTGGACGGGCACCGCATAGCTGCCCAGGCGCTGCTTGACCTGCTCGACGACCCGCAGGAAGTTGGCCCCCACACGGTCCATCTTGTTGACGAAGGCGAGCCGGGGAACACCGTACTTATCGGCCTGACGCCAAACAGTCTCGGACTGGGGCTCGACCCCGCCGACGGCACAGAAGACGGCGCAAGCGCCGTCCAGCACCCGTAGGGACCGCTCGACCTCGATGGTGAAGTCCACGTGCCCCGGGGTGTCGATGATGTTGATGCGGTGCTCCGGATGCTGCATGTCCATGCCTTTCCAGAAGCAGGTGGTCGCGGCGGACGTGATGGTGATGCCGCGCTCCTGCTCCTGCTCCATCCAGTCCATGGTCGCAGCGCCGTCGTGCACCTCCCCGATCTTGTGGGAGACACCAGTGTAAAAGAGCACGCGCTCGGTGGTGGTGGTCTTACCAGCATCGATGTGCGCCATGATGCCGACGTTGCGATAGCGCTCGATTGGTGTACTGCGTGCCACGACCTTATCCGCCTCGAATAGGATGGAGTACCTGCCGGCGCCGTTACCAGCGATAGTGGGAAAACGCCTTGTTGGCCTCCGCCATGCGATGGGTGTCTTCCTTCTTCTTCACCGCGGCACCTCGGGATTCCGCGGCATCCATCAGCTCACCGCCCAGCCGCAGGGCCATGGACTTCTCGGAGCGCTTGCCGGCCGCATCGATGAGCCAACGCATGGCGAGCGAGTTACGCCGCGTGGGCCGCACCTCCACGGGCACCTGGTAGGTCGCACCGCCCACCCGCCGTGATTTGACCTCGACCACGGGCCGCACGTTCTCCATGGCCTGATGGAGCAGCTCCAGAGGCTGGACTCCCGCCTTCTTCTCCGCAACTTGGTCAAGCGCCCCATAGATGATCCGCTCCGCGACCGACTTCTTGCCGTCTTCCATCAACATGTTGATGAACTTGGCAAGCAAATCGCTCCCGAACTTGGGATCCGGAAGGACCTGGCGGCG
>JARRNE010000374.1:0-3770 GCA_037385305.1 Chromatiaceae bacterium
GTGAGGCTCGCTTGAACCCGCGAGCAAGCTCCGAACCCCCACGATCGCGAGAAATCTCGAACTGGCTCGGATACATCTGCGAGCGGACGCAGAGAAGAAGGGTGGGAGGCCAAATTTGGCACGGTGAGAGCCCCGCGGCAAAAAGGAAAGGCAGCCTGTAACAAGTTGTTTTACTTATGTTGTTGGTGGCTACGGGTGGACTCGAACCACCGACATCAGCATTATGAGTGCTGCGCTCTAACCGACTGAGCTACGTAGCCGTGTGAGCAACAGATGTTAGTCAGGGTGGTCGGCCACCGTCAAGGAATCCGCCTGGCTAGACGTTGAAGCGGAAGTGGATGACGTCACCGTCCTGGACCGCGTACTCCTTGCCCTCCGAGCGCATGCGCCCCGCTTCCTTGGCCCCCTGCTCCCCTTTGCAGGCAACGAAGTCCTGATAGGAGATGACCTCCGCACGGATGAACCCGCGTTCGAAATCCGTATGGATGACGCCGGCGGCCTGGGGGGCCTTCATGCCGCAGGGGATGGTCCAGGCGCGGACCTCCTTGGGGCCGGCGGTGAAGTAGGTCTCGAGGCCGAGGAGCTTGTAGCCGGCACGTACCACGCGGTTCAGGCCGGGCTCCTCGAACCCGAGGTCCGCCAGGAATTCGCCCCGCTCGGCCTCTTCCAGCTCCACGATCTCGGCCTCGATGGCGGCGCAGACCGGGACGACCTCGGCGCCCTCCTCTGCCGCAATCCCCGTTACGGCATCCAGGAGCGGGTTGTCCTCAAAGCCGCCCTCCTCCACGTTGGCGATGTACATGGTGGGCTTGGCAGTAAGCAGGAAGAGGTCCCGGAGCCCTTCCCGGTCCTCTTCTTCGAGACCCAGGGCACGCACCGGCTGGCCCGCATCGAGCCGCTCCCGGACCCGCTCCAGCAAGTCCTTGCGGACGAGGATCTTCTTGTCTCCGGTCTTGGCCTGACGGGTCGCACGGTCCAAGGCCCGGTCCACCGTCTCCAGGTCGGCCAGGGCGAGCTCGGTGTTGATGACCTCGATGTCCCGCCGGGGATCGACCTGACCTGAGACGTGGACGACATCGTCGTTCTCGAAGCAGCGCACCACATGGGCAATGGCATCGGTCTCGCGGATATTGGCGAGAAACTTGTTGCCCAGTCCCTCCCCTTTGGATGCACCAGCCACCAGCCCTGCGATGTCCACGAACTGCATCGTGGTGGGGATTACCTTCTGGGGCTTGACGATCCCGGCGATCAGGTCCAGCCGCGGGTCCGGCAGGGGCACTACTCCGACGTTCGGATCGATGGTGCAGAACGGGTAGTTCTCTGCCGCAATCGCGGCCTTGGTGAGCGCATTGAACAGGGTCGACTTGCCCACATTGGGTAGGCCGACGATCCCGCACTTGAATCCCATGGTAGCTAGACGTCCGAAAAAAAGCTCAAGGGTACAGCAACTTGGGACCTGGCCGCCAGGTGTGCGCGGATGGCGGCATAGGGATGCCGACCTGCCTGGGGGCGCGAGCCTTGGCGTAGGAGCCCGCTTGCGGGCGACCATCAGGTGGGCTTGGCTCGGGTCGCCCGCAAGCGGGCGCCTACCCACTTAGCCCAGGGTGAGAGAACAAGTGAAACATCCTGGCTCGCCGCGACTGCTGTTTGCAGGTTGGTCTCCTGCGACTGCGATCGGCGAGCACCTTCGCATGAATACCGTGCTCCTTTCCCATTGAGGGGAAGGTGGGGATGGGGGTGGGCGTCAGCGTTGGCTCCGTTGCCGCGTTTGGCTCCCAACCCCTATGTCTCCTCGGCGCCGCGGTTGTAGGCATCCTCGAAGCGGACGATGTCGTCTTCCCCAAGATAGCTTCCGGATTGGACCTCGATGATCTCCAGGGGAATGGTCCCCGGGTTCGCCAGTCGATGCATGGTCCCGATGGGGATGTAGGTCGACTGGTTCTCGGTAAGCAGGAAGGTCTCGTCGTTGCAGGTCACCCGGGCGGTTCCGGAGACCACCACCCAATGCTCCGCCCGATGGTGGTGCATCTGCAGGGACAGGGACTCACCGGGCTTCACGGTAAGGCGCTTTACCTGATAACGGCCCCCTCGGTCGATGCCCTCGAAGGCACCCCAAGGCCGGTGGACCCGCTGATGGTAGCGGTACTCCGTGCGCTTTTCCTGTTGGAGAAACTGGGTAACGGCCTTCACGTCTTGGGCGCGGTCCTTGTGCACTACGAGCACCGCGTCCGGCGTCTCCACCACGATCAGGTTGTCGATTCCGACCGCCGCGACCATGCGATGCTGGGCGACGAGCAGGTTGTTGCGAGCGTCGTGGACGAAGGCATCGCCGTCGAGAACATTTCCCAAGTCGTCCTGGGCGCGCACCTCCCACAGGGCCGACCAGGCGCCCACATCCGACCAGCCGACGCTGAGCGGCAGCACCAGGGCCGGCGTGCCTTGCTCATCGGACTCCGACGACAACCGCTCCATTACGGCATAGTCGATGGAATCGCTGGGGCAGGCGCGGAAGGCATCCAGGCTCAGGTGCACGAAGTCACCGTCGAGAGACCCCAGGCGGAAGGACTTGTCCGCAGCCTCGGCGATGTCCGGGCGGAACGCGTCCATGAGCCGCAGCCAGACCGAGGCGCGCATCATAAAGATGCCGCTGTTCCACAAGTAGTCGCCGGAGCGCAAGTATTCGTCCGCGGCCGCCGCGTCGGGCTTCTCGACAAACGCCTGCAGCTTGTAAACGTCGGTAACGAGATCCGCAGCGGGGAAGCGTTCACCCTGTCGGATGTAGCCGTAGCCGGTCTCGGGCTTGCTCGGCACGATGCCGAAGGTGACTACGGCATCCTGGTGCGCAAGCTCGTAGCCGTCTGCCGCCGCCTGCCGAAAGCCCCCTTCGTTGCGGATGGTATGATCCGCCGGCATCACCAGAAGTACGGGGTCGCGCCCGTCGCTCGCGGCTGCGATGGCCGCCAGGGTGAGCGCGGGGGCCGTGTTGCGCCCCACCGGCTCGAGGATGATGGCGGCGGGCTTGCGCCCGAGCAGGCGAAACTGCTCGGCCACCAGGAAACGGTGGGCCTCGTTGCACACGACGATCGGCTCCAACAGGCCGATGGTACGGTGCGGATGCTCTTCCTCCAGCCCGTCCAGCCGGCGCACCGTCTCCTGGAGCATGGTGCGCTCGCTCGTCAAGGGCAGGAACTGCTTCGGGTAAGCCTCCCGCGAGAGCGGCCAGAGCCGGGTACCGGAACCGCCTGACAGGATGACGGGCTGCAGCGACATAACAAGACCTTTGGCTAAGACTCTATCGCACAGCGGATTAGAGCAACCACCGCGGACAGGGTCAATTTCCGACCGGCCCGCGGGCCGGATGATCCCCGAGCTCCTCGCGGCGGGTCAAACGCCGATGGTATTGGGGACGTTCCCGCCGCCATGCCTCGGTGTCAGGTGAAGCGGTCACCGCGGGAGGCCGGGAGTCGGTGTGAACGATCCTGCCAACCGCATTTGCTCGCCTATCCGCATGCGGGACGGTCTCTACCACGGAGACAGGAGCTAGGACCATGAAATCAGTCATCATCGGGCTTGTATGTCTTATCGTCGGCGGCGTGCTAGGTGGCTTCGCGGCCCTCGGCTTCGGCGTCGGGGCGGGCGCCGCCAGCGGTTTGCTCATGGGGTCCCAGGTGGGGGTGTGTCTGGCCGTGGAGGCGGCCAAGCAGCAAGGACGTCTCTCAACGGAAGAGGCCAACCGGGTGGTCGCCGAGACCGTCGCCCAGATCTAACGC
>JARRNE010000375.1:0-3762 GCA_037385305.1 Chromatiaceae bacterium
AGAAACTCGACGGCGTGCGCGCCTATTGGGACGGCGCGCGCCTGATCAGCCGTGGCGGACACCCGATCCACGCGCCCGATTGGTTCACGGCGGGATTTCCCAAAGTGCCGCTGGATGGCGAGCTCTGGATGGGGCGGGGGACCTTCGAGCGGCTGTCGGGGACGGTCAGGCGCGAGGAGCCCGATTCGGATGCGTGGCGTGCCGTGCGCTACATGGTCTTCGATATGCCGGGGGTGGACCAACCGTTCGGTCACCGTCTCCAGATGATGCAAAAGGTGCTCGCGGCATCCGCGAGCCCGTACATCGCGCTCATCAGACAATTCCGGGTCGCCGATCACGCGGCCCTGATGGCGCGGCTCGATGCGGTGGTCCGGGCGGGCGGCGAGGGGCTGATGCTGCATCGCGATGCCGCCCTGTATCGGGCGGGGCGCAGCGACGATCTGCTCAAGGTCAAGCCCTACCTGGATGCCGAGGCGCGTGTGATCGCACATCTGCCCGGTCAGGGCAAGTATGCGGGGATGCTGGGCTCTCTATTGGTCGAGGATGCGAATGGGCGGCGTTTTCGGCTCGGCACCGGGTTCACCGACGAGGAGCGGCGCCATCCGCCCGCCGTGGGGAGTGTGGTGACTTTCAAATATCACGGATACACGGACAACGGGGTGCCGCGTTTCGCAAGCTTCCTGCGTGTCCGCGAGCCAGAGTAGCGGATCAGTCCGGTGCGCTCGCCCACAGCCTAAAGGGCTCAGCTGCCAACATGGGGGCGGTTGATCTCGCCAACGCGGCGAATACCGAAAGGCTCTGTGGGCGTAGGCTGCCGTTCGCTTCTCAACACCCAGGCCGGTAGCGTAAGTCAAGGGTATAAGGATGGTCGCTCGCCGGCTCCTCGGGGGGCGGGTCGAGGGTTCCGGGGGTGTGCCCCATATGACGGAAGCGGGCAATGCGCCGGCTCTCGGCCTCGTATGCGTTGACGGGAAAGGTGTCCTCGCTCCTGCCGCCCGGGTGGGCGACGTAGTAGGTGCAGCCGCCGAGGCTGCGGCGGTTCCAGGTGTCCACGATCTCGAACAGGAGCGGGTTGTGGCTGGGGATGGTCGGATGCAGGCCGGAGGGCGGCTGCCATGCCTTGAAGCGCACGCCGGCGACGAGCTCTCCCTTCTTTCCCGTCGGGCGAAGGGGCACCCGCCGCCCATTGCAGGCGAGCACATGGCGCTCGCCCACCATGCCGTTGACCTTCACCTGCAAGCGCTCCACGGAGGAGTCCACGAAACGCGCGGTACCCTGGGCCGTGACCTCCTCTCCCAACACGTTCCAGGGCTCGATGGCGGAGCGAAACTCCATCTCGATGCCGTTCTCGGTGACCAGGTCCCCGTAGCGGGGGAAGCGGAACTCGAAGAAGGGATCGAACCACGCAAGCTCAAAGGGCTAGCCTGCACGACCCAGGTCGCAGATCACGTCTCCGAAGTCCTGCGCGACGAAGTGAGGGAGCAGGAAGCGGTCGTGTAGCTCGGTGCCCCAGCGAACGGGGCGGCGCACATAGGGCTCTTTCCAGAAGCGCGCGACCAATGCGCGCAGCAGCAGCATCTGTGTCAGACTCATGCGGGCGTGGGGCGGCATCTCGAAGGCCCGGAACTCCACCAGGCCCTGACGCCCAGAGGCCGTGTCGGGGGAGTATAGCTTGTCGATACAGAACTCGGTGCGGTGGGTGTTGCCGGAGACGTCAGCGAGCAGATTGCGCAGTACCCGGTCCACGATCCAGGGCTGCAGTACCTCGCCCGGCGGCATCTGCTGGAACGCGATGTCCAAGTTGTAGAGGGCGTCGTCCCGGGCCTCGTCCACCCGTGGTGCCTGGCTGGTGGGACCGATGAACAGCCCCGAGAAGAGATAGGACAGGCTCGGGTGGTGCTGCCAGTAGGTGATCAGGCTCTGCAGCAGCTCGGGCTTGCGCAATAGCGGGCTGTCGGCCGGCGTCGGACCACCGAGCGTGACGTGATTGCCTCCGCCCGTCCCGGTATGGCGACCGTCGAGCATGAATTTCTCTGTCCCCAAGCGCGCCAGGCGGGCCTCCTCGTAGAGAATCTCCGTATCGCATGCCATCTGGTCCCAGCTCTCCGCCGGGTGGATGTTGACCTCGATCACGCCGGGGTCCGGGGTGACGGCGAGCTTGAGCAGCCGCGGGTCGCGGGGCGGCTCGTAGCCCTCGATGACCACACTGGTCCCCAAGTCTTCCGCGGTAGCCTCGATGCAGGCGACCAGGTCGAGCCAATGCTCCAGATGGGTGACCGGAGGCATGAAGATGTAGAGCCGGCCGTCGCGGGGCTCGACGCACAGGGCCGTACGCACCAGCTCGGCCGCCCGCTCGTCCGGCAGGGCATGCTGCGGTCTGAGAAGCTGGCTGGCGTCTGACAAGGGCGCGAGCCGCTCGTAGCGCTGCGCCGTCTCGTGCGGGTTCGGTCCTTGCTCGCGGATCCGCTGCGGCGCCTCATCGGGGCGCGAGATCCGCCCGTAACGCCGCGCGAGCTCGTCGAATGGCGAGGGCAGCGGCTCCCTCGGCTCGAAAGGACTGCGCTCGGGCTCGGTCTCGAGCTCGACCTCGGGCACATAAGGCAGCGCATCGAGCGGCAGGCGCAGGCCCATGGGAGAGTCGCCGGGGATCAGGAACAGATTGCCGTCGCGCAAGGCCCAGCGCCCGCTTATCCAGCCCCCGTTCGGGTGGAGGCCCCACCAGCGAAGCGGCAGCACGTAGCCGGCGATCGCGTTGAGACCCTGCTCGAAAAGACGCGTCAGGCGCTTGCGCTCCAGAGGGTCCTTGAGCTTGTTGTCCAGGGGATCGACGTTGGTCGGCAGCCGCGCCTCCTTCCACAGGTAGTAGAAGATATCCTCGTAAGCGGGCAGGGCGTGCTCGGGCCGTACCTCGAGGCGCTCCGCCAGTGTGCGGATGAATCGCTCTGCCTCTGCGGCGACGTAGCCGAAGGTGTCACGCTCGTCCGCGAACAGGGCGGGATTGCGCCACACGGGGGCACCGTCCTTTCGCCAGTAGCACGACAGCGCCCAGCGTGGCAGCGGCTCGCCCGGGTACCACTTGCCCTGGCCGATGTGCAGCAGCCCGCCAGGAGCGAAGCGGTCTTTGAGACGCTTGAGCAGATCCTCGGCGAGGAGCTTCTTCGTGGGTCCGAGCGCGGCGATGTTCCACTCCTCGCCCTCCATGTCGTCGATGGAGACGAACGTGGGCTCGCCGCCCATGGTTAGGCGCACGTCGTTCTCGGCCAGCTCGCGGTCCAGGTCATGGCCCAGCTGTTGGATCCTCTGCCATTGCTGTTCCGTATATGGCTTGGTGACCCGAGGGTCCTCGTGTATCCGCTCGACCCGGTTGTGGAAATAGAGCTCCACCTCGCACCGTTCGGTGGTCCCGCTGATAGGGGCGGCGCTCGATGGGGTCGGGGTGCAGGCGAGCGGGATGTGGCCCTCACCGGCGAAGAGTCCGGAGGTGGGGTCTAGGCCGATCCAGCCGGCGCCGGGCGCATAGACCTCAGCCCAGGCATGCAGATCAGTGAAGTCGCGTTCGGGTCCCGAAGGCCCGTCCAGGGACTTTACGTCCGGGGTAAGCTGCACCAGGTAGCCGGACACGAAGCGGGCCGCCAGGCCGAGATGGCGGAGAATCTGCACAAGCAGCCATGCGGTGTCGCGGCAGGAGCCCTTGCCAGTCGCCAGGGTCTGCTCGCAGGTCTGGATGCCGGGCTCCATCCGGATGACGTAGCCGATCGCCTC